>SLNF01000320.1 GCA_007133145.1 Nitriliruptorales bacterium | reverse complement strand
CGAGCTCCTTGAGGCGGTCGAGCAGCTCCCAGGTGCCGGGCTCGTTGAAGAAGTTGCGCGCACCCGGCTCCTTGTGGGCGTAGGCGAAGGCGTCGAGCCGCACGATCTCCGCGCCGTAGCCGGCGAGCCGCTCGAGGGTGTCGGCGTAGAACTCCCACACCAGCGGCGAGGCGATGTTGAGGTCCATCTGGCCGAGGTAGCGCCGGCGGGACTCGAGCAGCTCGACGACGGCGTCGCGGTGGGGCTCGAAGCCGGTGAAGTCGGCCTCGCCCGGCCGCCCGCCGTCGGCGAGGGTGTCGTTGAGCCGCCCGGCGAGGACCTCGGCGGAGCCGTACTGCAGGCCGGTGGCCTCCATGAGGTCCTGCGGGTCGACCGTGGGGTAGCGCACCTGCTGGTAGAAGGTGTTCCAGTAGGGCTTCTCGGTGCCGTCGGGCATCCGGACCATGAGGATCGGCAGCCCCGGCTTGCGGAAGAACATGTCCTCGATGAGCTCGGGCCGGGGCTCGATGTAGCCGTGTGAGGTCATCTCGCCGTGGCCGTCCCAGAAGGCGTTCCAGTCGATGAAGAAGTCGGCGTAGGGCGAGCGCGGGCCGCGCTCGAGGAGGTCCTGGAACTGCGGCGAGAGCACCGAGGCGTGGTTGAGGACGAAGTCGAGCTTGAGGTCGATGCCCTCCTCGTCGAGCGCGTCGAGGTCGGCCTCTGAGGCGAGCCGCTCGCTCAACCCGTAGTCGATCACCGAGAAGCCCCGGTCGAGGTCGGTGTTGAACACGCTCGGCAGCAGGTAGGCCGACTCGAAGACCTCGCGCAGCTCCGGCCGCCGAAGCAGGCCGACGAGGTCGGACAGGGCGCCGCCGATGCTGTCGGGGTAGGCGTTGAACATCGGGCCGCAGCCGGGCAGGTGCCGGCCCATGTGCTCGAGGTAGGTCTCGTAGTCGAGGAGCTCACCGGCCTTCGACACGATGATCGCGGCGCTGCCCGCCTGGGCGTGCAGGATCTCCTGCTCGAGCTCGAGGACCGTCGTGGTGAACGGGCTGTCGGTGCCCTTGTCCCTGGCCCGCGACCGGCGGTGCGCGAGGGTCTCCTCAGGGGTCGAGTTGAGCAGCACCGGGACGTCGACCCCGCGGAGGTGCCGGTTGTTGCCGTGGGTCCACTCGAGGACGAGGACCCGGGTGGCGGCCATGTCGACGGTGTCGTACCAGCGCTCGTGCTCCTGCCGGCCCATGCGCTTGAGCCGCAGCGCGGCAGCACCGTCGTGGAAGGCCGCGAGGAGGTCGTTGACCTCGTCGAAGTCGGTCTCGGCGGGGGTGCCGAGGTAGCCGGCCAAGGCCTTGCGTCCGGCCCGCTGGTAGATCGCGAGCCAGGGGTGGTCGGCCCGCTGGCCCCGGTCGGCGTCGAGGTCGCGCGTCTGCAGGTCGGCAAGGGCCGTGGCGACATCCTCGTCGTACTCCCCACGGTCGAGCAGGCCGCGCAGGCCGCCGGTGCGGAAGATCCGCAGGCGCTCGGCGTCGTTCATCGCCGGGATGCGGCGCGGGTAGTTGTCGCCCGACATCACGTAGGCGCCGACGCCGTGGTGCTCGAGGTAGTAGGCGAGCAGCGAGCCGATCTCGGACTTGCCGACGCCGGAGCCGCCGTGCACGGCGACGACGGCGCGGCCGTGCGGGCGCTCGTCGAGCAGCGGCTCGAGGAGCCCCCACAAGCGCGGGAAGATCACCTGGGCCTTGGCGATGTGCGCGTCCGAGATCTGGACCTTGTCGCCGGGCATGTCGCCGGTGGGCACCGAGGCGGGGTCGGAGATCGGGGGGAGGTCCATGCTCATCCTCCGTGCGTCGTGTCGTGGTCGGCTCCGGTGCGACGACGGCACCGGGCGCGGCTGCTGCCACCGACGATAGGGGACGCCGGCGGCGCGGTCGCCCTGCGGGCGAACCTCCACCGAGCTGGTCACGATTCGATCGGTGCCGAAGGGTCAGGATTGGGCCGTTGCCGACACCCTGCGCGGCTCCCCTTCGCGTCGGGACCCCGACACGGCGCTTGGCGTAGCCTTGGCCGACAGCGAGGTCGGCCGGTCCGAAGGGCCAACGGCGGCCAGCGCCGAGGGGGAGCGATGCGGGGTACCGGCCGTCCACCGCCCGACGGGCGCGGCAACGCTCCGATGGCGCTCGTCGTTGGTGCCGGTGCTGCCGGCTTGAGCGCCGCGCACCTGCTCGCGGGCGCCGGCGTCGACGTCCGTGTCCTGGAGGCCGGCGACACCTACGGGGGCCGCATGCGGCAGGCGCGGGACCTCGTCGACTTCCCGCTGCCGCTCGGGGCGGAGTGGCTGCACGCCGATGCCCGCGCCCTCGACGACGTCGCCGGTGCGCCCGTCGAGGTCGGGCTGGTGGGCTACGGGCCAGGCGACACCTTCGGCACGTTCGACGGTGCGCTCGCGATCGAGCCGCTCGTCGACGATGACCTGAAGTTCGCCGGATCATCATGGCTCGACTTCTTCGACCGCTACGTCGTCGCCGACGTCGCCGACCGGTTGCAGTTCGACACCCGGGTCGTGCGGATCGACGCGACCGGGGACCGGGTGGAGGTCACCTGCGCCGACGGCCGCAGCTACGCCGCCGACGGGGTCATCGTCACCGTGCCCGTGGCGGTGCTGCGCGACCGGGCGATCACCTTCGTGCCCGACCTGGGACCCGACCGTTGGGCGGCCATCGAAGAGGTCGAGGTCTGGGGTGGCCTCAAGGTGTTCATCGAGTTCGACGAGCGCTTCTACCCGACCTTCCTCGGCTTCCCCGACAGCGACACCAAGGCGGGGCAGCGGCTCTACTACGACGCCGCCCATGGTCAGGACAGCAGCGCCAACGTCCTCGGCTTGTTCGCCGTCGGTGCACCCGCCGTGCCCTACCAGGGACTCGACGGCGACGCCCTGCGGGCGCATGTCCTCGCCGAGCTCGACGAGGTCTTCGACGGCGCGGCGTCACGCACCTACCGCCGCCACATCGCCCAGGACTGGAGTGCCGAGCCCACCATCGGGCAGGCCTACGTCTCCGACCACGCCAACTGGCGTCTCGTCCGCACGCTGGGCCGGCCGGCCAACGACCGGGTCCTGTTCGCCGGCGACGCCTACACCGACGGGGAGCACTGGAGCGAGGTCCACGTGGCCGCCAAGTCCGCGCGGGTCGCCGTCGACCGTCTCCTCGCCCTCTTGCGCCGCCGGTAACGGGCGCCCTCCCGCCCTCGCTTAACTCACCGTAGTACGGTAGGCGTTTACTACCGCATCATGGTAGGTTAACGACCCTACGACGTGGAGGGCAGCGGTGGAGACCTCCCCGTTCCGCTACCAGGGACCGCTCGCCCCCGACGAGCTCCGCGGACGCGACGCCCTGCTCGCCGACCTCACCCGCCGCCTCACCGAGCACCGCGTCACCGCGCTGCTCGGCCCCCGCCGCTACGGCAAGACCTCCGTGCTCGACCGCCTCACCGCCGACCTCGGCGAGGTCGCCACCGTCGCGGTCGACCTCTACGGCGTCCAGAGCACCGTCGACGTCGTCACCCGCCTCGACGACGCCCTGGCGCGAGCGCCCGCGGCGCTGCGCACCGCCGCCCAGCCCGTCACCGCCAAGGTCGGCATCAACCTCGGCGCCGTCCGCGCCGAGTTCGCCCGCGCGCGCCGCCACCAGCCCGACCCGACCGCCCGGCTGTCCCAGCTCCTCGACGTCATCGTCGAGGCCGCCCGGCGGGTACCCACCCTCCTCGTGCTCG
>SLNF01000332.1 GCA_007133145.1 Nitriliruptorales bacterium | reverse complement strand
CGGTCTCGAGCCGGAAGGCATCGCCGTCGACGGCGATGATCCGCTCCGCTCCCTGGAAGGCGGCGCTCATCACCGCCGCGAGCCCGACGGGGCCGACGCCAATGACGGCCACGGTCGACCCGGGCGCCACATCACCATTGAGCACGCCGATCTCGTAACCAGTGGGGAGGATGTCGCTGAGGTAGAGCACCTGCTCGTCGCTGAGACCCTCAGGCACCTTCACGAGGCTCGTCGACGCATAGGGCACGCGGACGTACTCCGCCTGGGTGCCATCGATGAGGTGGCCGAAGATCCACCCGATGCCCCCTACGCTCTGGCAGTGCGAGGCGAGGCCCTTGAGGCAGTAGGCGCACTGCCCGCAGTTGGTGATCGCTGGCACGACCACACGGTCGCCCGTGGTCAGCCCCTCCACCTCCGAGCCGGTCTCGACGACGGTGCCGACAGCCTCGTGCCCGAGCACGCGACCCTGGGTGACGGCCGGGACGTCACCCTTGAGGATGTGGAGGTCGGTGCCGCAGATCGTGGTCGTGTCGACCCTCACGACGGCGCCGGTGGCTTCTTCCACCGTCGGGTCCGGCACGTCCTCCCATGACTTCTTCCCAGGACCATGGTAGACGAGCGCCTTCATCGCTCTCCCTTCCGCCTTGTCCGCCTTGTCCGAGAGCCCGGGACCCCGAACTCATGGCACAGAGCAAACCATGAGAACTTGACAAAGACAAGGCTGTTCCCCTTGCCACGAGGGGAAGCTCGAGCGACTGACCGGCGCGGTGCGATGGGCAGCGGCAGGCCGCCTGCGCGACCCGCCGACGGCCGTCAGTCGTGGCGGGTGCGACGGGCCTGGCCCGGTCGGCCGCTAGCTGGTGGCCTCGTACTTGAAGGAGACCTTGACCTTCGCGCGGTAGGCGACGACGCCGTCGTCGTCGAGCACCATGTCGAGCTCGGAGACCTCGGCGACGCGGAGGTCGCGGAGCGACTGGCCGGCGCGCTCGACCGCCACCTTCGCCGCGGTCTCCCAGGAGTCGTTGCTCGTGCCGACGAGCTCGATGACCTTGTAGACGCTCTCTGCCATGGTCGGCTCCTCTCTCGCGGTTCGCAGCGTGGCCTACCCACGCGGCGCCGGTCCGACGCATGCTCACGGCACGCGTCACCGAGGACCGCGTGCGGCCCTGAAGAAGGGCGAGAGCCAGATACAAAGATTCCTTTGCAAATATCTCTTTGCGAAGGTAGGCTACGCGCATGGATCCACGGACGACCCTCGACGCGGCGGCCCTCAAGGCCCTGGCCCACCCGCTGCGGATCACGCTGCTCGAGCGCCTCCGCGTCGACGGCCCCGCGACCGCGAGCAACCTCGCCCGCGCCCTCGGGGAGTCGAGCGGCGCGACGAGCTACCACCTGCGCGCGCTCGCGCGTGCGGGACTCGTCGTCGAGGACCCCCGACGCGGCAAGGGTCGTGAACGCTGGTGGCGACCGGCAGCGGGCCGTGTCGACATCCGCCACGACGCCGCCCTCGGTGACGTCGAGGCCAGCGCAGCCCGCGACTGGATCATCGACGAGGTGACCCGACGGCGCATCGCGTGGATCGAGCGTTGGCAGCACGAGCGCGACGGGCTCGCACCGGCCTGGCGCGACGCGTCGGTCGCGGCCGACGCCGTCCTGCGGCTCAGCCCCGAGGACCTGCATGCCCTCGCCGACGAGCTCTTCGCCGTCATCACCCGCTACCAGGCCCGGCCCGCTTCTGATGGGGAGCTCGTGCGCCTCATCCTGCACGCGCTGCCCCAGGCGGTAGCGCAGGAGGTGACCGACGATGCTGCATCCTGAACTCATCACGGCCATGGCAGCGGCGCGACGGGCCGAGGACCTCGGCGTCGCCCAGCGCCGCCACGCCCACCCAGCTTCCGCAAGGGCCCACCCGTTCGCGCGGGGCGTCGCGGGCGTCGGGCGCGCGCTCGTCCGCGTCGGGGAGGCGCTGCTGCGCCGGGCCTCGAAGCATCGCCCCGCGCAGGGCTACGCCCCCACCGCGCGGATGCCGCAGGGCACCTGAGAGCCCCCTGCGTCGCCGGCCGCCTCGCGCACTCGATCAGCGCGGGCGGGCCCCTAGGGGGTCGTGGCCTCGCACAGCGCCGCCACGCGCGCGAGCGCCTCGTCGACCGCCGCGGCCGTCCCCTCGGAGAGCTCGGTGCCGAGGCCGAGGTCGTGGGCGGGAATGTGGACGACCCAGGCGGCATTCGCCGGTTGCCCGAGCGACGCGGCGAGATCGAGGAGCCCGCGCGGGTCGACGTGGTGGGTCATCGGGCCCTGCCCGTTGCCTGGCTCGAGGGCGACGACGTCGACGACGTCACGCGCGACGGTCGCGTCGACGAAGACGACACTGCGTCCGCCGAGGTCGTCGGCGATCTCGGGTGTGAGCTGGTGCAGTGCCCGCGACTCGACGCCGGGCAGCCTGCGCTCGGCGAGCCGCTCGGCGAGGATGCGACCGGCGGCGTCGTCGCGCCGCAGCTCGCTGCCATAGCCGAGCACGAGCACATGGGCACCCGCGCGGTCGCGGGCGCCCGTGGGGCCGACGGGGCTCACTCCACGGCGGGCGCGTCGCGACGCGCCTCGCAGAGCACCTCACCGTCGGGGCCGTGCAGCTCGACGACCATCGGCATCTGCCCGATGGCGTGGGTCGAGCACGACAGGCAGGGGTCGTAGGCGCGGATCCCCGCCTCGATGCGGTTGAGCACCCCGTCGGGCAGCTCGGGGCCCTCGACGTACTCCTGCGCGATCTGGGTGATCGTCCGGTTCATCGCGAGGTTGTTGTTGCCCGTGGCGATGACGAGGTTGACGCCGGTGATGATCCCGTGGTCGTCGACCTCGTAGTCGTGGAAGAGCGTGCCGCGCGGCGCCTCCGACGCCCCCACCCCGCGCTGGCGGTTGACGCCGCCCTCGGCGCGGATGTGGTAGTCGGTGAGCATCGGGTCGTCGAGGAGGTCGGCGATGCGCTCGGTGCAGGCGAGCACCTCGATGAGGCGTGCGTAGTGGTAGTGGAACGACGAGGTCGCCACACGGCCACCAGTGCGCTCGCGGAACGTCGCGAGTGCCGCATCCGCCTTCGGCGTGCCCATCTGCTCGCTGATGTTGAGGCGGGCCAGGGGGCCGACCCGGTAGATGCCATCCATCGCCACGCCGTCGTCGCCGACGTAGGGCTTGTAGTACGGCGACTTGAGGTAGCTGTCGACGTTGGCGGCCTCGCCGAGGTACTCGCGGTAGGCCGCCGGCGCGAGCTGGTCGGCGACGATCTCGCCCCCGGCGTCGACGATGCGCAGTCCACCGCTGTAGTGCTCCCACGTGCCGTCGGGCTGGCAATGCCCGAGGAAGAGGCTCGGGAAGTCACCGAACGCGTCGATCTCCCGCCCGAAGCGGTCGAGGATCGCAGTGAACTCCTCGAGGGTCCGCACCGCGGCGTCGTGGGCCTCGTCGAGCGTCCCGCGGATCGTCTCGACGTCCTCTGACGTCATCTGCTGCCCCGCCCCGCCGGCGACGACCCAGGGGCCGTGGATGCGCCGTCCGGTGACGACCTCGAGGATCTCCTGGCCGAACTTGCGCAGGCGGATGCCGCGGCGGGCGAGCTCGGGCTCGGTGGCCACGAGACCGAAGACGTTGCGCTGGGCGGGGTCGGAGTCCATGCCGAGCATGAGGTCGGGCGCGGAGAGGTGGAAGAAGCTCAGCGCGTGGGACTGGATGATCTGCCCCATGTTCGCGAGACGGCGCTG
>SLNF01000326.1 GCA_007133145.1 Nitriliruptorales bacterium | reverse complement strand
GTCGGGCACGGCCTCGGCGGTGAGGACGAGATGGGGCGTGGGCGGGCCCTCGGGGTGGACGACCTGCCAGCCGAGCTCGGACTCGACGTAGCCGGCGACCTCGGAGGCGACCGGCTCGGCGAGGCGCAGCGCCACGGCCACCCCGCCCACGGCACCCGCTGGTCCCACGTCGTCCTCCTCCCACAGGGCAATCCCGCCACGCACCCAGCACGGTAGGGCGGCCGGCGGCCCCGCCGGCCGCATCACCCGCGGGGGCTGTGGACGAGGGGCGGGCACGTCGGACCGGGGGGACGGTCGGTCGATGACCGGCGGGCACGTGAGGGCCCGCGGGTGGCCGGCGAGCGCGTCGGGCCGGGGGTTGGGCGTCGGCGGTGTCGGCTAGGCTTGCCCGCGAGATGGCTGCGCAGACGACGGGCCGCGGCGCCGCGTTCTTCGACCTCGACAAGACCGTCGTGGCGAAGTCCTCCACGCTGGCCTTCAGCCGGGAGCTCTACCGCGAGGGCTTCATCTCGCCCTCGGTCGTGCTCAAGACCGCCTACGCGCAATTGTCCTACCAGCTCCTCGGTGCCAACGAGGAGAAGATGGAGCGCTCGAGGGAGTCCCTGCTCGAGCTCACCCGGGGCTGGGACGCCGAGCGCGTCAAGCGCCTCGTGCGCGAGACGATGCAGGAGGTCATCGACCCGCTCATCTACGAGGAGGCCCTCGACCTCTTCGCCGAGCACCGACGCGCCGGACGGCGGCTCTACCTCGTCTCCAGCGCCGGCGAGGAGGTCGTCCAGCCGCTCGCGGAGTACCTCGGCGTGCCGCACGTCATCGCCACCCGCATGGCCGTCGACGACGAGGGCCGCTACACCGGCGAGATCGAGTTCTACGCCTACGCCGAGGCCAAGGCGGAGGCGATGACCACGGAGGCCGCCGCCGTCGGCATCGACCTGGCGGCGAGCTACGCCTACTCCGACTCGATCACCGACCTGCCGATGCTCGAGGCCGTCGGCTCGCCGGTGGCGGTCAATCCCGACCGGGAGCTGCGCGCCGTCGCGCTCGAGCGCGGCTGGGAGGTACGCGACTTCACCCGCCCGGTGGCGCTGCGCTCACGACTGGCCACGGTCCCACGTCCCTCCGGTCAGGTGCTCGCCGGCGCCGGCGCGCTCGGCGCCGCGGCGGTGACCGGTTGGCTGCTCTACCTGCGCTGGCGGCGCTCCGGCTCCCCCGTCGGCAGGGCCGCCTCGGCGGCACGGGGAGCCCTGGCGGGGGTCGCCCGGTGACCGCCGGGCCACGGGAGCGCGCCGCCTCGGCGCTCAGGGAGCTCGGCCATGCGCTCGTGCGCCACGACGCCGACCCTGCCCTCCTCGAGGAGATCGCCGGGCAAGCCGGGCAACTCAGCGCGAGGCTCGCGGCCGGTGGGCCGCGGGAGCGCGACCTCCTCGCCGAGGCGCTCGCGGACCCGCCCGAGGAGGGTGCGAGGCTGTCGCACAACCCCGACTGCGTCGTCTCCGGGGCGGCCAATCCCCATGGCCTCGCCCTCGACGTGCGCCGCGCCGGCGGCGGCACGGCGGCGACGCTGACGCTCGAGCGCAGCTTCGAGGGGCCACCCGGACGGACCCACGGCGGGATCGTCGCCGCGGTCTTCGACGACGTCATGGGCTACTTGCTCGCGATGCGCCGGCTCCCGGCGCTCACCGTCGAGCTCGACGTCCGCTACCACGCGGCGGTGCCCCTCGGGACCCCCCTGGAGGTCGAGGCGGTGATCCGCAACGAGCAGGGACGCAAGGTCGCCACCTGCGCGACGCTCCGCGACGGCGAGGGAGGCGTCCTCGCCGACGCCGACGCGCTTTTCGTCGTCATCCCCGGCGAGCGACTCGGCCTGAGCGAGCCGGCGCGGACGCGCCTCGCCGAGGTGCAGTCACGGGCCCGCTCCCTGCTGCCCTGAGCGGGGCGGGCGCCGAGCTCAGAGGTACTGGCCCGTGCCCCGCCGCTGCCCCTCGCCCTGGGGCTGCTGCGCGCCCGGCGGCAAGCCGCGCCCGCGCATCTGCTCGAGCTGCTGACGTGCCTGGAGCTGCTGGTTGAAGACCGCGGCCTGGATGCCCTGGAAGAGGCCCTCGAGCCAGCCGATGAGCTGGGCCTGGGCGATGCGCACCTCCGACTCGGTCGGCACCTCCTCGTCGAAGCCGATGACGAGGTTGTCGAGCTCGCCCTGGAGGTCCTCCGAGAGCACGCTGCGCATCTCGCCGAAGGCCCGCCGCTGGACGTCCTTGAGGCGCTGGCGCCCGCTCTCGTCGGGGTCGGCGCGGCGGACCTCCTCCTGCATCTCTCGCAGCATGACCGCGATGCGCATGAGCTTCGTCGGGTCGGTCACCGCGGTGCGGCCCTCGGTCGACCCTCCATCGCCGACGATCTCGACCGCCGCGGTGGTGGCGTCCTCCTCGCCCTGTGGTGCTTCCCTGTCCTGCCCACTCGTCGGATCGGTCATCGAGTCACGACTCCTCACGATGTCGGGAGGTGAGGCTACCCACGCAGCCCTACGCGTAGAGCGCGGAGGCCAGGCGCGGACGGGCACGGCGCACGAGCTCGTGGTCGCCACCGAGGACGTCGAAGACCTCGAGGAGCGCCTTGCGGGCGTCGTCGCGGACCTCGGCGTCGGCGACGGCGGCGAGCAGCTCGTCGATCGCACGCTCGTGGGAGCCCTCCGCGGCGAGGGCTCGGCCGAGACGCAGGCGCGCGTCGGCGTCACCGGCCTGCGCGGCGGCGGTGAGCTCGGCGAGCCCGTCGGCGTCGGTGCGGGCGCTCGCGAGCGCGAGGCGCGAGCGCACCTGCGCGACCTGCGGGTCGCCGGGGGCGCGCTCGAGGAGCTTGGCGGCCTCCTCGTGCTCGCCGCGGGCGCTGAGCCGCTCGGCGAGCGCAGCGATCGCCCGGCCGTGGGCCGGCTCGACCCCGAGGGCCTTGCGCAGCAGCGGCTCGGGGTCGCCCGAGACCGCAGCCTCGTCGACGAGGCGGTCAGCCTCGCTGGGCAGCAGCGCCGCGAAGAAGTCCTCGATCGCCGGTTCGGGCTTGACGCCGGTGAACTCCTGGGCGACCTCACCGTCGACGAAGGCCTTGACCGCGGGGATCCCCTGCACGCGGTAGCGGGCCGCGAGCTGGGGCTCCTCGTCGACGTTGACCTTCACGACGGCGACCTTGCCGGCGTGGCGTCCCGCGACGCGCTCGAGCAGCGGGGAGAGCTGGTGGCAGGGGCCACACCACGGAGCCCAGAAGTCGACGACGACGGGCTCGCGCCGGCTGCGCTGGAGCACGTCGATCTCGAAGGAGGCGGTCGTGGCCGTGTCGATGGCGCTCATCTCGTGGTCTCGTCCTCGCTGCGTCCTCGGGCCCGCGCGCGGGCCGTCCTCGGTCGTCGGTCTCCTGCGGGCGCCCCGCGGGTGCGCCCTCTCCTGCAACGCCGCGGGGGCCTCACGTCCTTCCCAGCGTAGGCTCCGCCTCCCCACCGACGCAGGAGCACCACGCCATGCCCACCTGGAGGAGCCCCTTCGACGAGTCGATGGGCACCCACACCGTCCTCGCCGAGGCCGACCACGTCGTCGCCGAGCTCGCGGTCACCCCTCAGCACCACCAGCCCGGCGGCACCGTCCACGGCGGCGTCTTCGCCACCCTCGCCGAGCTCACCGCGAGCGTCGGCGCGAACGTCTGGCTCGACGGCTCCGGCGTCGCGGTCGGGGTGTCGAACCACACCGACTTCCTGCGCGCCGTCGTCGACGGGC
>SLNF01000058.1 GCA_007133145.1 Nitriliruptorales bacterium | reverse complement strand
TCGCCGAGGTCTACGAGCGCTACCTCATCGGCGCGCTGCCGGCCATCGCGAAGGTCGTCTCGAGCGCGCCGGCGGCCTACCGCTACCTCGCGGAGTCGATCCGGCTGTGGCCCGACCAGCGGGAGCTCGCCGCGACGATCGCCGGGCAGGGCTGGAGCGCGGTCCGCTGGAAGAGCCTCACCGGCGGGATCGTCGCCCTGCACCACGCGCGACGTTGAGCCGGGCGCCCGAGGACGCAGCGGCCGGGTCGGACCCGCGGGAGCAGGCTTGTGAACGCCGTCACGACCGCGGCTGCGCTGCTACCCTTCCGCGCGTGAGGGGGGAGGGGTAGGGCGACCGCGCGTCGCCACGTGAGCAGCCGAGGAGGCCGACATCCGCGCACCGTCGGCGAGGCGAGGAGCGATCGTGACCCAGACCCCGGCCGGCACCGAGGCCCCCACGCAGGTCATCCACGCCGACGCCGTCGTCATCGGCGCGGGGCCCGCAGGCTCGGCCACCGCGACGTTCCTCGCCGAGGCCGGCCACGACGTCGTCCTCCTCGAGAAGTCGAGCTTCCCCCGCGACAAGGTCTGCGGCGACGCGCTCACCCCCCGCGCGGTCAAGGCGCTGGCCTCCCTCGGCATGACCGAGGAGGCCGAGGGCACCCCACCGGGCTGGGACCGCCAGGAGGGCCTGCGGATGTACGGCGGCAAGGTCGTCCTCGAGCTGCCGTGGCCCGAGCTCGAGGACTACCCGAGCCACTCGGTGACCGCCACGCGTGCGATCTTCGACCATGCGCTCGCGCGCAACGCCGCGAAGGCGGGCGCCCACCTCATGGAGCGCACCGAGGCGGTCGGGCCGGTCTACCTCTCCTCCTCCCACGGCCGGGTCGCCGGGGTGCGCTACCGCCGCACCGAGCCTGACGGCGGCCGTCGCGAGGGCGTCGTGCGCGCCCCGGTCGTCCTCGCCTGCGACGGTGGGTCCTCGCGCTTCGCCGTCGCGCTGGGGCTGGGCCGCGACGAGTCCCGGCCGATGGGCGTGGCGATCCGCGCCTACTACGACAGCCCCCGCTCCGAGATGGACATGATGGAGGGCTTCCTCGAGATGCGGGCGCCGTCGGACCCCGCGACGGGCGAGCGCGGCGCGCTGCTGCCCGGCTACGGCTGGGTCTTCCCGCTCGACGACGGCAAGGTCAACGTCGGCTGGGGGCTGCTGTCCTCCTCGGAGCACTTCCGCACGACGAGCTACCGCAGGGTCCTCGAGGAGTGGGTCGCCGGGTTCCCGCCGGAGTGGGGGATCACCCCGGAGACGATGCAGGGCAAGCCGCGCAGTGCCGGGCTGCCGATGGCGCACAACCGCAAGCCCTTCGTCCACCGTGGCGTCGTGCTCGTCGGCGACGCCGGCGGCATGGTCAACCCCTTCAACGGCGAGGGCATCAGCTATGCGATCGAGGCCGGCGAGATGGCCGCCGCCGCCGCGCACGAGGCGCTCGTGCGCCGCTCGGACCGCCCGCTCGAGGCCTACCCCGCGGCGGTGAGCGAGGCCTGGGGCGGCTACTACACCCTCGGGCGGGCCTTCGTGTGGGCCTTCGGCAGCCCGACGGTCATGCGTCTGGCGCGCGACTACGGCATGCCGCGGCGCCGCCTCATGGACTTCGTCTTCCGCACGATGGCCCACCTCGTCAACCACCGCTCGAAGGACGCCACCGACGTCCTCCTCAACACGCTGTCGCGGGCGGTGCCGGCGGCATGAGGCCCCACGGGTCGTTTGTCCGAGCCTTGGGGCTGCCCGTAGGGTGTGCGGCGGCAACCGCGCCGGCCGCGCCCGCGCTGCGTCAGGGTCGGCCGACCACCCGAGGATGGTGACGATGCTCGCCGAGTACCTGCCGCTGCTGCTGCTCTTCATCATCGCGTTCGGGTTCGTCGCGATCTCGCTCGCGGCGTCGTCGTTCCTGGGGCCCAAGAACCCCAACCCGACGAAGCGCGCCGCCTACGAGTCCGGGATCATCCCCGGTGACGAGACCGACCCCCGCCTCGGCCGCTTCAGCGTGAAGTTCTACCTCGTGGCGATGCTCTTCATCATCTTCGACATCGAGGCGATCTTCCTGCACCCGTGGGCCACCGTGCTGCGCGACCTCGGGTGGTTCGCCTTCTGGGCGATGGCGATCTTCGTCGTCCTGCTCTTCGAGTCGTACTACTACATCCTCCGTCGAGGAGGTCTGGAATGGGAGTAGAGAGCCAACTGCCGAGCGGCATCCTGCTGACCAACGTCGAGAAGTTCGTCGGCTGGGGTCGGTCGGGGTCGTTGTGGCCGGCCACCTTCGGCCTCGCGTGCTGCGCGATCGAGATGATGTCGACCGGAGGGGCGCACTACGACCTCTCGCGCTTCGGCCAGGAGGTCTTCCGCGCGAGCCCCCGCCAGGCCGATCTCATGATCGTCGCCGGGCGCGTGAGCCAGAAGATGGCGCCGGTCCTGCGCAACATCTACGACCAGATGGCCGACCCGAAGTGGGTCCTGTCGATGGGGGTGTGCGCCTCCTCGGGCGGGATGTTCAACAACTACGCGATCGTGCAGGGAGTCGACCACGTCGTGCCCGTCGACATGTACGTGCCGGGATGCCCGCCGCGCCCGGAGATGCTCATGGACGGCATCCTCAAGCTCCACGACAAGATCAAGCAGGAGCAGCTGCGTGAGCGGCCGCGCAAGGGCGAGTCGATGGAGGCCTTCCGCGCCCGCACCGGCTGGGTCGGCCCCGACGAGGCCACCCTGCCCGACCAGGCGCAGACCCAGCCCACGGCCAAGAGCGGCGGGCGCGCCCACGTCGGCCACTACGCCCGCGGCACCGGCCAGTCCACCCCGAGCGAGTCGAGCCCATGAGCGAGGGCACCGGGAACGAGGCCGCCGGCGGGCAGGTCGAGGCGCACGAGATCACCGACGTCGACCAGCCGGGCGAGGAGGCCGGGCAGTTCCGCAAGGGCGGCCCCGGCAGCGCGAACCCGAACATGGCCGGCGGTGAGGCCACGCGGCTGCGGGAGCGCACGCGCCCCGAGCGCCCGCTCTCCGACGAGCTCGCCGCGCTGCGCGACCACATCGTCGCCGCGTTCGGCGACGGTGAGGGCGGGCTCGGCGTCGACGCCTTCCGGGGCGAGCTCACCCTGCTCGTCGACCCCGAGCGCCTCCACGAGCTCGTCGTCTTCTGCCGCGACGACCCCGACGTGCGCTGCGAGATGCTCGCCGACCTCTCCGGGGTGCACTGGCCCGGCGGCAAGCGCGTGGAGAAGGCCGCGGAGACGACCGGGTGGCCGAGCTACGAGGTCGAGGACGTCGGACGCATCGAGGTCGACTACATCCTGCGCTCGATCACCCACAACCACTGGCTGCGGGTGCGCACGACCGTGCCCGACGACGACGGCGCGGTCCTGCCGACGCTCACCGACGTCTACGCCACCGCGAACTTCTTCGAGCGCGAGGTCTACGACATGTTCGGGGTGGCCTTCACCGACCACCCCAACCTCACGCGCATCCTCATGCCCGAGGAGTGGGAGGGCCATCCCCACCGCAAGGACTACCCCCTCGGCGGGGTCGACGTGCAGTACAAGGGCGGCGTCATCCCGCCACCGGACCAGCGCAGCTACTAGCGGCCGAAAGCGAGCCATGACCGACACGCAGCGCCCCGACCGTCGCCAGGGCTCCGAGGTCGAGCCCTCGAGCGAGTTCACCGTCGTCGCCGGGGAATGGCAGGACCTCCCCGACGCCGTCGAGGACGACCTCATGGTCATCAACATGGGGCC
>SLNF01000075.1 GCA_007133145.1 Nitriliruptorales bacterium | reverse complement strand
TCGGCTTCGGTCTGGGCGTCGTCCTGCGCGTCGCTCACGGGCGCCGAGCCCGGCGGAGGCCACGAAGGCGCGCGGCACCGAGCCCGGCGGAGGCCACGAACCGAGCCGGGCGAGGGTGACCTCGGCCCGGGCGCCCCGGCCGGGTCACTGCCGGACGTTGACGTCCCCGAAGACGCTGAAGCCGCGGACCTCGAGCAGCGGCGCCTCGGCGGTGGCGGCCCCGGGCGGCGGGCGGTGCTCGACGTCGGCGAAGACGCTGCTCGCGCTCATCGCGACCCGCCAGTGCGCCGGCGCGGTGACGTCGACGTCGCCGAAGATCACCGTGAGGTCGACGACCATGCCCTCGGTCGGCTCGGTGTCACGGAGGTCGAGGTCGACGTCGCCGAAGATCGAGGTGACCGCCGCGCGCTCGAACGGCCCGGCGGGGTGGCGCACCGTCCGGTCCTCGAAGACCGCGGTGACGTCCCCGCGCCGCGACGGCGCCTCCTTGTCGCGCCTGTGGGGCCGCAGGAGCAGCCACGCCCCGATGGCGATGAGCACGAGCGGCCAGACGACCGCGGCCCCGACGGCGACGAGGTCGGTCGTGACCAGGAGGAGGAGGACGCCCAGGCCGAGGAAGACGACGGGACCCGTCCCGAGGCGGCGCTGCTCGAGCAGGAGGCCGACGCCGATGGCGACGAAGACGAGCGGCCACCACGCACCGACGAGCGCGCCCGGCTGCTCGACGACGTCGAGCTCGCCGAGCAGGAAGACCGCGCCGATCGCGACGAGGGCGAGGCCAGCGATCCACCGCGCGAGCATCCTCGGTCACCCTCCCGTCCGCGGCCCGTGCTCGCGGCCCGCCGACCGCCAGCCTCGCACATGCACGGGGCCGACTCACCTGTCCAGCGGCTCCAGTGTCGCGGTGAAGTGCCGCAGCCAGCGCGGCTGCTCGACGATGCGGTAGCCGCGCAGCGTCTCGGCGCGGGCGGCGACCGCGGCGATGACCTCGCCGACGTAGTCGACGTGGCTCTGGGTGTAGGTCCGCCGCGGCAGCGCGAGGCGGACGAGCTCGTGGGGGCCGGGCTCGTCGGGGCCACCGCCGGTGCCGACCCGGCCGAACATGAGCGTGCCGATCTCGACCCCGCGCACGCCCCCTTCGAGGTAGAGCTCGCAGGCCAGCGCCTGGGCGGGCAGCTCGTGGGCGGGGATGTGGGGCAGAAGCGCCCCGGCGTCGAGGTAGATCGCGTGGCCGCCGGGCGGGCGGACCGTCGGCACGCCGGCGTCCCAGGCGCGCTCGGCGAGGTAGGCGGCGGTGCGCACCCGGTAGCGCAGGTAGTCGGGGTCGGTGACCTCCTCGAGGCCGACGGCGAGGGCGTCGAGGTCGCGTCCGGCGAGCCCCCCGTAGGTGGGGAACCCCTCGGTGAGGATGAGGTTGTCCCGGCAGGCCGCGGCGAGGTCGGGGTCGTCGAGGGCGAGCAGCCCGCCGATGTTGCCGAGCCCGTCCTTCTTGAGGCTGATCGTGCAGCCGTCGGCGAGGCGGAAGGCCTCCTCGGCGATGGACCGCGGGCTGCGGCCGTCCTGCCCCGGCTCCCGCTCGCGCACGAACCAGGCGTTCTCGGCGAAGCGGCAGGCGTCGAGGAAGAACGGCACGCCGTAGCGGTCGCACAGCGCCCGCACCCCGCGGAGGTTCGCGAGGCTCACCGGCTGCCCGCCACCAGAGTTGTTCGTGATCGTCACGAGCACGACCGGGACGCGCTCGCCCTCCTCGGCGAGCGTGCGCTCGAGCGCGTCGAGATCGACGTTGCCCTTGAACGGCGCCTCGAGAGCGAGGTCGCGACCCTCGGGGCAGACGAGGTCGCGCGCCTCGGCCCCCTGGAACTCGATGTTCGCGCGCGTGGTGTCGAAGTGGGTGTTGTTCGGCACGACGTCGCCGGCGCGCACGAGCTCGCCGAAGAGGATGCGCTCGGCGGCGCGCCCCTGGTGGGTGGGGATGACGTGGGCGAAGCCGGTGAGCGCCGAGCACACGCGCTCGAAGCGCGCGAAGGAGCGTGCGCCGGCGTAGGACTCGTCGCCGCGCATCATCGCCGCCCACTGCTCCGCCGACATCGCCCCGGTGCCGGAGTCGGTGAGCAGGTCGATGAGGACGTCGTCGGCGTCGAGGGCGAAGAGGTTGTGGCCGGCCTCGGCGAGCGCGGCCTCGCGCTCGGCGCGCGTCGTCGAGCGCAGCGGCTCGACGGCCTTGATGCGGAAGGGCTCGATGATGCTGCGTTCGGCCATGGCCACGCTCCCCGTCGACCCTGCGGCGCACCGGACCGGCGGCCGCGCCGCGCATCCTACGACCAGCCAGGAGGCGACCGGACGTCGATACGGGACGACGCAGCGTACGCTCCGCCGCCACCGCGGCGACGCGAGCGGGTCGCCTCCCGCCACGTGGCCCTCGGCCATGGGACTTCCGTCAGGAGGCTGCAAGAGACGGGCCGGAAACGCTCGGGATGTGCCTGATTCACGACCCTGTGCCCGAGGCGCGGAGAGGAGGCCACCCATCGTCCTTGCCGCACGTTGACCCGCAGATCGCGGGTCGCCCCGCGCTCGACGGACGTGCCGGCAGTCGCTGCCGCGCCCGGTCGACCGCGATCCGAAGAACGCGAAAGGTGCCGTCATGGAACCGATCACGATCTTCGCCATGATCCTCGCCTCCTTCGCGGGAGGCATCCTCGGGGCGGCGCTCGGCGCGCTGCCCGCCTTCGTCTTCATGGGCTTCGTCATCGTCGGCGGCGAGGCCCTGCGCATCGCCGGGATGAACATCGCCGGCATCGAACTCGGCGGCTACACCGACAACCTCGCCTTCGGGGCCTTCTTCGGACCCCACATCGCCTTCGCCGCCGGCGCGGCCGCGACGGCCTACGCCGCGAAGAAGGGCTACATGGAACCCGGCTTCGGCGGGAACTGGGGGCCGCACAAGGCCAAGAACATCCTCATCGCCTACGCCGGGCGCAAGCTCGACGTCCTGCTCATCGGCGGGGTCTTCGGCGTCATCGGCTGGCTCATCTTCTACCTCTCCGACCTCGTCGCCGCCCCGTGGGACCCGATCGCCTTCGCCGTGGTGGTCTCCGCCCTCGTCCACCGACTCGTGTTGCGCTACCCCGTCATCGGCAAGGTGCGCGGGAGCAACCTCTTCGACCTCGGGCCGTTCAAGCGTGGGGAGACCCACGAGACCGACGGCCAGGGCGGCAAGCCGGCCCAGCGGCTCAACGTCGAGCCGTGGCTGCCGTGGTTCTGCGAGTGGCACAACGTCGGCCTCATCGGCCTCGCGTTCGGCGCCCTCGGTGGGCTCACGTACTTCTACACCGGGAGCATGTTCCTCGCGTTCGGCTTCAGCGCCGCGACGCTGATGTTCCTCAACCTCTCGTTCAGCGAGGACTTCAAGGCCCCGCAGACCCCCGTGCCGGCCACGCACCACATCACCCTGCCGGCGGCCACCGCCGTCGCCGCCTACGCCGGCTTCGAGGGCATGCCCGAGATCGCCACGGTCCAGGCCGAGATCATCCTCCTCGAGGCGGTCGGCATCGGCGCGCTCTTCGGGCTGCTCGGCGCCCTGCTCGGCGAGGTCGCCCAGCGGATCTTCTTCATGCACGGCGACACCCACTGGGATCCGCCGGCGACGAGCATCGTCCTCACGACGCTGCTCATCGCGATCCTCCACCTCGCCGGCGTCTTCCCGACCGCGGCGTCCGTCCCGATCCCCGGACAGCCGACCGTCCGGGGTCCCGGCACACCACGGCCACCGCGCCGCCC
>SLNF01000195.1 GCA_007133145.1 Nitriliruptorales bacterium | reverse complement strand
CGACGAGGGCGATGCGGTCGACCTCGGAGCCGCGCGCCACCGCGAGCTCGACGACGCGGTCGATGAGCGCCGGCGGCATGTTGTCGATGACGAAGTAGCCGAGGTCCTCGAAGACCTTCGCGGCGGTCGTGCGCCCGGCCCCGGACATGCCGGTGATGATCGCGAGCTCGGGCGCCTCGGTGATCCTCGTCATGCCCGCTCGGTCGCTGCCACGTCGTCCCCTCTCGCCGTCGCCCCGCCTGCCCCGTGCGGGTGGAGGTGATCGTAGATCCTGCCCGCGAGCGCGTCGGAGATGCCGTCGACCTCGGCGAGCTCGGCGGGCCCGGCGCGACGGATCGCCGAGAGCGAGCCGAAGCGGTCGAGCAGCGCCCGCCGCCGGGTCGGCCCGACCCCGGGGACGTCGTCGAGCTCGGAGGCGGTCATCGCCTTGTCGCGCAGCGTGCGGTGGTAGGTCACGGCGAAGCGGTGCGCCTCGTCGCGCACGCGCTGGAGGAGGTGGAGGGCCTCGCTGCCGCGCGGCAGGACGACGGGCTCGTCGCGCCCGGGCAGGAACACCTCCTCGAGGCGCTTGGCGAGCGAGGCGAGCGCCACGCCGGACACGCCGAGCTCGGCGAGCGCCTCGCCGGCGGCCGAGAGCTGCCCCTTGCCACCGTCGAGGAGGACGAGGTTCGGGGGGTAGGCGAACTTGCGGGGGTTGCCCTCGTCGTCGACGGCCGGCCGTTCGGCCTCCTCGAGGAGCTTGCGGAAGCGCCGGGTGATGACCTCGCGCATCATCGCGACGTCGTCCTGCCCTTCGACGCCCTTGATCCGGAACCGCCGGTACTCGCTCTTGCGCGGCAGCCCGTCCTCGAGCACGACCATCGACGCGACCGAGCTCGTGCCCTGCAGCGTCGAGATGTCGTAGCACTCGATGCGCAGCGGGGCCTCCTCCATGCCGAGCGCCTCGCCGAGCTCGTGCAGCGCCTGGCTGCGCGCGGTGAAGTCCCGCGCCCGGGAGAGCTTGTGCTGGGTGAAGGCCTCGCGGGCGTTGCCGCTGACGGTGTCGAGGAAGGCGCGCTTGTCGCCGCGCTGGGGCACCCGCACGTGGACCGGGCCGCCGCGCAGCTCGGTGAGCAGCCCCTCGACCGCCTCGGCGTCCTCGGGCAGGACGGGCACGAGGACCTCGCGGGGCAGGTCGGCGCCGCGCTCCATGCCGAGCTCGGCGAGGAAGCGACCGACGAGGGCCGCGGTGTCGAGGTCCTCGACCTTGTCGACGGTCCAGCCCTTGCGCCCGACGACCCGACCGCGCCGGACGAAGAACGCCTGGAAGGCCGCCTCGAGGTGGTCCTCGTGCACGCCGACCGCGTCGAAGCTCTCCTCCCGGCCGGTCACCATCTGCTGCTTCGCGAGGGCGGTGCGCACCGCGGCGAGCTGGTCGCGCAGCCGCGCGGCGGCCTCGAAGTTGAGGGCCTCGGCCTCCTCGCGCATGCGCTCCTCGAGCTCGGCGAGGGTCGCGTCGGTGTCACCGGCGAGGAAGCCGACGAGCTCGTCGACGAGCGCGCGGTGCCCCGCGACGCTGATCTCGCCGGTGCAGGGGGCGGCACAGCGCCCGATGTGGTGGAGCAGGCAGGGACGGCCGAGCCGCTCGTGGCGCTCGTAGACGCCGTCGGAGCAGGTGCGCACGGGGAAGACCCGCTGGAGCAGGTCGAGGGTCTCGCGGATCGCGTAGGCGTGGGCGTAGGGGCCGAAGTAGCGCGTGCCGTCGCGCCGGGGGTTGCGCCGCACCATCGCCCGCGGCACGTCCTCGCCGACGGTGACCGCGAGGTAGGGGTAGCTCTTGTCGTCGGTGTAGCGCACGTTGTAGCGCGGCAGGTGGCGCTTGATGAGGTTGTACTCGAGGTGCAGCGCCTCGACCTCGCTCGCGCACACGATCCACTCGACGTCGGCGGCGGCCTCGAGCATCGCCCGCGTGCGCTGCCCGAGCCCCGACCACGCGCCGAAGTAGCTCGCGAGGCGGGCGCGCAGGCTCTTGGCCTTGCCGACGTAGAGCACGCGGCCGTGGCGGTCCTTCCACAGGTAGCAGCCCGGCTCGGTCGGGATGCTCCCGTGCTCGGGGCGGAAGGCGAGGGCGGGGTTGCGCATGGGCGGTCGACTCGTGGACGGCGGCAGGCCCGCCATTGTCGCAGCCTCGTCCGGGCGTTCAGGTCCCGTAGCCCGCGCGGATGCCGATGACGGTGGCGGACTGCCCCCGCCCGCACGTACGGTCGACGGTCGACCCGAACGCGGGGTGACGCGCGCGCTCCCCGCGCCCGGCGTCCCCCGCGACCGTCCGCCCCGACCGGAAAGGACCACGATGCACCGCCTCCCGAGCCGCTGGCTCGTCGCCCTCTTCGCCGTGCTCGTCCTCGCCCTCGCCGCCTGCGAGGTCGACGAGGAGGAGGAGCCCGAGGAGCCGGCTGACCCCACCGAGGAGCCCGACGAGGACGACCCCGACGAGGAGGACGAGGCCGTCGACGACGACGAGGCCGTCGACGACGACGACGCGGCCCTCGAGGAGGAGGAGACCGAGCTCACCCCCGCCGAGGGCGAGACGATCGTCGATCTGCTCGCCGACCGCGGCGAGGCCCCGGAGGTCGACGAGGACGCCGAGGAGCCCGCCGAGCCGACGTACGCAACGCTGCTCGAGGTCGTCGAGGCCGCCGAGCTCGTCGAACTGCTCGACAGCGAGGGCCCGTTCACCGTCTTCGCGCCGACCGACGATGCGTTCGCGCTCCAGCCCGAGGACACCCTCGAGGAGCTCGTCAACGACCCCGAGCGGCTCTCCGCGGTCCTCGGCTACCACGTCGTCGAGGGCGAGGTCGCAAGCGACGAGCTCGCTGACGGCGACGAGTTCGAGACGGTCTCGGGCGCCACCGTCCGGGTGGTCGAGAACGAGGCCGGCGACATGACGATCCAGGGCGTGCCGATCGTCGAGGCCGACCTCGAGGCGAGCAACGGTGTCGTCCACGGCATCGCCGCGCTGATGCTGCCACCCGCGGAGTAGGGCCTCCGCCGGGCAGCGCCGAGGGGACGACGGCGGCCCGGCGGGGTCGGTGGACGGAAGGGGAGCGCCGCCGGTCCTCCCCTTCGCCGTCGGCGCAGCGCTACCGTTGCCGACGATGACCCACTTCGACCCCGACGCCGGCGTGCTGCGCCTGCGCCACGGTGACCTCGCGGTCCTCGCGGTTCTCGCAGCCGAGCCGGCGAGCACGCGCCTGCACGATCACGCGGTCGCACCCCACCTCGCCACGCTGCGGGGCACCGGCCTGCTGGGTCCCGCCGGCGTGGAGCCGTCGGTCGCCCCGATCGCCGCCGCGGTCGGCGCCGCCCGCGTCTCGGGGACCCTCGAGGCCGACGACCACGGCCAGCGCCGCCGCGCGCGCCTGTGGGTCGGCGAGGCCCTCGCCGTCGTCGGTGTCGCCATGCCCGAGGACGGGAGCGGCGAGGACGCCTACGAGCTCATGGCCGACACGCCCGAGCGCCTCAGCGATCTGCTCGGTGAGCTCGTCGGGCTCGGCACCGCGCCCCCGCCGCCGGTGGCCGGCGAGATCGCCCTCGACGCCGTCGCCCTTGCGGGACTGCTCGCCGCTGGTCCGCGGGTCGGCCACGCCGACGTCGCCGCAGCCCTCGACCGCGATCCCGACGACCCGTGGGTCGGCGCGCTGCGCGACGGCCTTGTCGGCGCCCCGTTGCGCTGGCGGCTCCAGGCGCAACGCGAGGCCGAGCCTCCGGGCAGCCTGCTCGACCTCACCGTCCTCGACGCCGG
>SLNF01000012.1 GCA_007133145.1 Nitriliruptorales bacterium | reverse complement strand
GGTCGAAGAACCGCGCGATGCGCAGCGCGAGGTGGAGGCTGGGGCTGTACTCGCCGCGCTCGAGGTAGCCCACGGTCTGGTAGTGCACGCCGAGCGCGTCGGCGAGCTCCCGTCGGGTCACGCCCTGCTCGGCGCGGAGCAGGGCGATGCGGTTGTGGACGGTCTCGCTCATCGAGCCTTCACCGCCTGCTCATCGCACGAACTGGTTGGCGGCCTGGTCGCGCGCCTCGGCGACCGCCGCGCCCGACTGGCGGCGTGACATCCGCCGCACCAGCGGGATGGCCAACGCGAAGCCGACGATCGCCCAGATGGCCAGCACCGCGACGGCCTCGCCGAGCCGCCAGCTGCCGGTGATCTCGCCCGCTGCGGCCGCCTCGGGCAGGAAGGCGTACCGCATCAGGTGCCCGAACCAGTACAGCGGGAACAGCTGCGCCAGGACCTGTACCCAGCCCCACAGCCGCTCCATGTCACCGAAGATGCCGGAGAGGTAGGCGAGACCGACGATGGGGGCCATGCCCCAGGTCGTGACCTGCCGCAGCTTGGTGACCAGCGAGCCGATCACGAAGCCGAGCGGCAGGTTCGCGAGGATCCCGAGCAGCAGCATCCCGACGATCAGTGCCCACCGTCCCGGCGCCGTGGGCACTGCGCCCTCGAAGAGCACCGCGGACCCGCCCAGCACGATCACGAGCAGCGGCAGGATGCCGACCAGCGTCAGCGTCGCCAGGCCGACGAGGTAGCCGTGGAGGCCGTAGGGGCCGACGCGCAGCCGGAGCACGGTGCCGTCCTCGCGCTCGAGCGCGAGGGCGTAGGCCGGGGCGATGACGATCGAGAACATCACCAGCGCCGCGAGCAGGCTCGGCAGCGCCACCTGCGGCAACGTCAGGCCCGGGACCCCGAGGTCCTCATCCCGGTTGAACCACAGCAGCGCCAGCGAACCGACACCGAACATGGCGTAGAAGCCCTGGTCGGAGGGGCTGCGCAGGCCGATGACGAACTCGTGCCACCCGCGCCGGACACCGAGGGCGACCGCGTTGGTGACCGGGTTCATGACGCACGCTCCGTGACGATCCGGTGGGCGGGCTTCACGGCACCCGGGTCGAGGTGGGCGCGCACGAGTTCCAGGTAGGTGTCCTCGAGGCTGGCGCGGCGTACCTCGAGGTCGTCGATGCCGTCCGGGTGTTCGGCCAGCAGCGCGCGCACGAAGCCGGTGGGGTCGTCAGCGGCGTGCACGAACCGCTGGCTGTCGCGGGTCCAGCGCACCTCGGCCCGGCCGCGGATCTGCCTCGCGAGCGCGTCCGCGGAGCCGTCGGCGACGATGCGGCCACCCGCCAGGATCAGGATTCGGTCCGCGAGCTTCTCGGCCTCGGCGAGGTCATGGGTCGTGAGCAGGACCGTGGTCTGCTCGAGGTCGGTGAGCCGGTGGATCAGCTCGTGGAAGTCACGGCGGGCCTGCGGATCGAACCCGGCG
This sequence comes from Nitriliruptorales bacterium, assembly GCA_007133145.1. GTDB lineage: Bacteria > Actinomycetota > Nitriliruptoria > Euzebyales > Egibacteraceae > T1Sed10-49. The sequence continues at coordinate 2,327 of SLNF01000012.1, read as the reverse complement.
GTCGGCTCGTCGAGGAACAGCAGGTCGGGACGCCCGATGATGCCCGCCCCGACGTCGAGGCGGCGGCGTTGCCCGCCCGAGAGCGTGATGATGCGCTGGTCCGCCGCCGCGCCGAGCCCGACGAGGTCGAGCACCTCGTCGGTGGCCACGGGTCGCGGCCGGTCCGCCGTGGCGTAGGGCCGGTAGAAGGCACCGAGGTGGTCGAGCAGCGCCCGGGGGGTCCAGCGGGCGTGATCGCGCCACGATTGGAGGACGATGCCGACGCGGGCCCGCCACGCCTCGTCGACGTGCAGCGGGTCCTCGTCGAGCACCTCGACGCGGCCGCCGGAGGGGCGACGGAACCCCTCGAGGATCTCGATCGTGGTGGTCTTGCCCGCGCCGTTCGGCCCGAGCAGGACGACGACCTCGCCACGGCTGACCTCGAGATCGACGCCCGTCAACACGTCGTGGTCGCCGTAGCGCATCTGCAGGTCACGGACCCGGACCGCCGGAGTGCTGCCGACGGCTCCGTGCCTGCTCGTGTGGGGGGAAGGCTCGTCCATGGGCGCCTCGGGTCTGCGACTAGTCAGCACTATCCCTGCTTCGCATGTAGCATGTCTACTACGAAACGAGCAGAAGAGCAATGCATGATGGCCTCGGCGTGGGCGGATCAGTCGGACGCCTGCCCGCCGGTACGGACGTCGGTGTGCCGCAAGCCCCGTCGACCGCGCCGATGGTCAGGGGCTTGGAGCGCAACTGGCGCCTGCGCTCGGCTGCGGTCGACTCGAGCCGCTCGTCCTGCGTCGCTGTGACCGGGACCAGCGTGCTGCTCGCGAGCTCGGGCATCGCCGTGATGCGGTCCGAGAGTTCCGGACTGTCGAGGCCCGGCATGACCACGTCGGTGAACGCCACCTGCGGCCGCTCGCGGCCGAGGGTGATGCGCAGCCGCATCGCATCACCCTCGTTGCGGACCGTGACGCGGAAACCGCGTATCGCGGCAGCGATGGCGCCTCCAGGCGGGGGCAGGGCGGTGCGGAAGAGCACGGGTACGGCACGGAGCGTCTAGGCGGTCACGCTCGTGACCGCTGCGGCGCTCCTGCTCACGGTGAGCGCTCTCGCCGCCGCGCTGCTCCTGCCCACCCAGCTCGCGATCCTCACTCTCGCCTTCGTGACCCTCGTCGCGACGCGGTCGCGCGTGCCGCGCGGCGCCCGACTCGTCGCCGCGAGCGGCACGACCGTGGCGATCGGGCTCGGGTTCGGTGTCGCCGAGGCCGTCGCGACGGCGGCTGGTGGCCTGCCCGGCGAGGTGCTCGGTGCTCTCGTCGGCGCGGTACTCCCACTCGTCGCGCACCACGGCCTGCGGCTCGTGCCTCTCGTGCTGCGGGGCGTGCGCATCTCCCGCGGCGAGCGCCTCGCGCTGCTGCTGCCCCGCCCGCTGCGCTCGAGCCTCGCTCGTCGTCGGTTTCGGCCTCGGGCTCGTCGGCCGGCTCGGCGGCATTGCGTTGCTTGCCGCAGCCCCCGTTGCCGCCGCGCGCGACGTCCTGCTCTGGCAGAACCGGCGCATGGTCGCCGCGGAGCGTCGGACGACGCTGCTCCTCGAGGCCACCGTCGCCGTGCAGGCCGCCGACCGACCCGAGGACGTCGAGGGGATCGCCGAGTCGAGCGCGACCCCACTTGGTGGCGTAGAGCCGGCACAGGGCGGGCCCCGCCGCGGCGACGCGACGGGGCCCAGTGAGGCGAGTTGAGCGGGGCCGCCTACTCGACGGTGACCTCGATGACCTCGGTCCCGCCGAAGGCACGGTGCGGACCGTCGGCGAGTTGGACGCAGAGCTCGTAGGTGCCCGGCTCGAGCTCGATCTCCCGGCTGTCGCTGCCGTCGCCGAGGTGGAAGTAGCCCTCCTCCTCGGCGTCGTCGCTTGGACCGGGGATGACCTCGCCGTCTTCAGTGCACCCGAGGTCGGCGAGGACGTGGAGGTGGCCCTCCCCGACGACGGGGTCACCGGCCGGCGCGAGGGTGATGTTCTCCGCGGCGAGCTCGACTTCGAACGGCGAGGTGACGGTGTCGCCGTCGGAGGGGCTCACGAACATCGCCGCGGCATCGTCGGGCTGCTCGGCGATGTCGTAGTCGTCGTCGGCAGCGTCGTCGTGGTCGTCGTGGTCGTCGTCGACCTCTTCCTCGGCGGCGTCGTCGTCGGTCTCGGCGACCTCCTCCTCGGCGTCCTCGGCGCAGGCTGCGAGGACGAGCAGGCCGGCGAGCAGCAGCATGAGCAAACGGTGCATGGTCAGCGCCCCCTTGTCGTGATCTGGTCCACGGATGCGCAACGGATCGCCGCCACGGCGCCCCGGGC
>SLNF01000263.1 GCA_007133145.1 Nitriliruptorales bacterium | reverse complement strand
CTCGCCGAGGGGGTGACCGGGGTGGGCTTGCGGGGGCGGCGTCGGGTGAGGTCGAGGGGGATGACCTCGCCGCCGGCGGCGGAGCGCTCGCTCATGTGCGCACCTCCTGCTCACTCGACGGGGAGCCGCCGGCACCGGGCGCACCGGCCTGCTCGGAGGAGGCCGCCTCGTCGGCGGGGCGCAGCCGCCGCAGCGCCGCCAGCAGCTCGCGCTCGGCGGCGGCAACCGCCTCGGGCTCGAGGAGCCGCTCGATGCCCTGGCCTTCGAGGAAGGCCTCGAGCGCCTCGCGGGTGGAGTAGCGCGGCTCGTAGCCGAAGCGCTCCCGCAGCCGCGTGATGTCGCCGACGCGGCCGTAGAGCAGGAACTGGAGCTGGTCGGCGGCGAAGTCGACACGGCCGGACTGGCGCAGCATCCCCGCGAGCCACGGCATGAGCGGGCGCGCGAGCGGCACGGCGACCTTGCCGGCGATGCGGATCGCCTGGGAGAGATAGATCACCCCGGGTCCGGCGACGTTGTAGATCCCCGGGTGGGGGTCGACGGTGGCCCGCTCGAGCGCGCCGACGGCGTCGTCCTCGTGCAGCAGCTGCAACCGCGGGTCGTAGCCGAGCACCGTCGGCACGACCGGCAGCGCGAAGTACTTCGTCAGCGGGGTGTCGACGGTCGGCCCGACGGTGTTGGCCAGCCGCAGGATCGTCATCGTGAGGTCGGGGCGGCGGCGGCTCAGGCCTCGGGCGTAGGTCTCGATCTCGACGGCGTCCTTGGCGTAGCCCGACCGCGGCGGGGCGTCGGTGGCGACGTCCTCGGGGATGAGCGAGGGGTTGCGGTAGTGGCTGCCGTAGACCGCGGTCGTCGAGCGCACGACGACGTTGCGCAGCCGCGGCGCCTTCTGCGCGGCGGCGAGCAGCTGCATCGCCCCGATGACGTTGAGCTCCTTCATGCGCGAGCGCCCGCCGACCTGCCCTGGGGTCGTCGTGATCCCCAGGTGGACGAGGGTGTCGACGCGGGTGGACTCGATGACCTTCGCGACGAGCGGGCTGCGCAGGTCCGCGCGGATGAACTCGGTGCGCTCAAGCGGCGCCTCGGGCTCGACGAGGTCGACGCCGGCGACGTACTCGACGCCCTCGTCGGCCTCGAGACGGGAGGCCAGCTGGCAGGACACGGGGTTGGAGATCCCCGTGATCAGGACGCGGCGTCCTCGGTCGGCCACGACGTCTCCCCTGGCAGGCGGCAGGCCCTCAGGGTACGCGCTCGGCCACCCCGCCGATCAACCGTCCCTGGGGCCGGCCGCTGTGGCATGGTCGGGGCAGGCGGCCCGCCGGCGGGGCGGGCGCGGAGACGAGGAGCGGCGATGCCCGACGCCACGGCAGGCGAGCCCCCGAAGTCCCCGGAGCCCCCGGAGTCCCCGGAGCCCCGGGAGCCCCCGGAGTCCCCGCACATCGCGCGGGTGCGCGAGGCTGCGGCGGCACGCGGGGTCGAGCTCGAGGTCGCGCGCTTCCCCGCGGGCACCCGCACCGCCGCCGATGCCGCCGACGCGATCGGCTGCGAGCTCGGGGCGATCTGCAAGTCGATCGTCCTCGTCGCCGACGACGAGCCGGTCCTCGTGCTGACCTCGGGGGCCAACCGCGTCGACGAGACCGCGGTCGGCGAGGTCCTCGGTGCCGGGGGCGTCCGCAAGGCGAGCGCGGCGGAGTGCCGTCAGGCCACCGGCAGCCCGATCGGCGGCACCGCCCCGTTCGGCCACCCCGAGCCGCTGCGGGTCCTGCTCGACCGCGACCTCCTCGCCTTCGAGGTCGTCTGGGCCGCCGCGGGGCTGCCCGACGCGGTCTTCCCGATCGGCTCGGCCGAGCTGCGCCGCCTCAGCGGGGCGCGGGTCGCCGACGTCGCCGCCTGAGCCCGCGCCGGCGCGTGGCGTCAGTCGGCGGTGTCGAGATCGACCTCGACGTGGCCCTCGATCGTGATCGGCTCGTGCAGGCCGACGCCGAGGCGCAGCGCGGCGTCGGCGTTGCCGAGGACGACGGCGATCCAGCCGAAGGCGTCCTCGAGCAGCCCGACCTCGCCGGGGGCGAGGTCGGCGAAGGTCGCGACCCGCCGTGCGCCCCACTCGACGCCGCGGGCGTGGATGGCCACCGGCGTGCCCGGGACGATCGCGACCTCCTCGAGCGCGGAGGGCCGGCAGGCGAGTTGGCAGTTGCCGAAGCGGTCGATGTCGCGGATCGGCACGTCGAGGTAGCCGAGGCTCTGGGAGGGCCCGGGACGGCGCAGCCGGACGAGCGAGTCCGGGGCGATCTCGGGGCCGACCTCGGCGGGCTCGAGCCCGCCGGCGAGGCGGCCGGCGACCGGCGCGAAGAGGTCCCGGCCGTGGAAGGTCCTCGAGACCTGCGCGTGCAGCAGCGAGGGCGCCTCGATCGACCAGGCGCGGCTCGCCCCGCCGATGACGTCGACGGCCTCGAGCAGCAGCCCGTTGTCGGGGCCGACGAAGAGGTCGTCGCCGGCGGCGACGACGACGGCGCGCCGGCCGGTGCCGACCCCGGGGTCGACGACGGCGAGGTGCACGGCGGGTTGGTCGACGAAGCGCACGGCGTCGGCGAGGCGGGCCGCGCCGTGGCCGACGTCCTGGGGCGCCACGGCATGGGAGAGGTCGATGACCTCGACGCCGGGGCAGGCCGCGAGCAGCGCGGCGCGGCACAGCCCGACGAAGGGATCGCCGAGGCCGTAGTCGGAGAGGAACGTCACGAGGCTTGGCATCGCCGGCAGCCTATCGGCGGCACTCCGCGCCGGCGAGCACCCGTGAACCAGCTATGGAGCCTCTCGCCGGCGGGCGTCTCCACGCACTCACCCGCGTATGGGCCAGAGGCTCTCCGTCTAGCCTCTCACCCGAGGCGAGGCGGTCGACGTAACCGCCTCGCTTCCGCTGACTGCACCGCCATGGCGAGATCGAGCGCGTCATGACGGGCTGGTGTCGCGAAGATCCTCGTGGCTCCAGGGAGCATCCGCGACCAACAGCTCGGGATCGCCGGTCCACAGGGTCGCGGCGTGCGCGATCGCCGTGGCGGCCGCGAAGGCGTCCGCATACGCCATCGGAAACGCGGCCTTGATCCGCGCTGCCTCCAGGATTCGTCGCTCGGTTGGCAAATCCAGTCGCAAGTGGGGGCGAAGGTCACGTATGGCGTGCTCGGCTTCCACGCTGCCCTGCGCCCTCCTGACGACAGAGAGCACCTCACCAAGGTTGAGCCAGCTCATCACCGGCTGGGCCTCGTTGAGGAGACCCTGCACCCTGCTCGCCGCAGGTTCGCGACCTTCGAGGAGCCGCAGGACCGCCCATGAGTCGAGAGCGACGTTCAACGGCGGTCCTCGCGGGCACGATCCGCGGCCCGCTCACGTTCGAGATACTCGGCGAGCTCATGCCCAGCGAAGCGTCCCTTCAGCGGTGGAGCATCACGACGACGACGCACGGCGACATGGTCACCCTCCCGCCAGAACGTGACCTCATCGCCCGGCTCGAGACCAAGTTGGTCTCGCAGCTCCTTGGGGATGACAACCTGCCCTCTTGCCCCGACCCTGGAAGTCATACACAGAGGTCGTACCCGGTGCTGGCGGCCGGACGACCTCAGCGACCCGCCAACCCGCGTAGGCGTGAGGGCATGCGCGCCGGCCCTACACTCGAGGGTCCATGGATCGCTCGCTCGGCCCGCTGCTCATCGCCCTCGGCGTCACCGCGATCCTCGTGGGGCTCGCCGCGAGCGCCGGGTGGCTGTCGTGGCTCGGCCGGCTGCCCGGGGACCTGCGCTTCGAGGGCCG
>SLNF01000301.1 GCA_007133145.1 Nitriliruptorales bacterium | reverse complement strand
TGAGGCCACCCTCGCCGCGGTCGCCGCGGCGACCGCGGCGGCCACCGCCGGGCTCGGGCTGCGCCGGGGGCCGGTGCACGCCGAGCTGCGCGTCGACGGCGGCGAACCGGCGCTGCTCGAGATCGCCGCCCGCACGATCGGCGGGCATTGCGGGCGCTCGCTGCGCTTCGGCCTCGACATGTCCCTCGAGGAGGTCGTCCTGCGCAACGCCGCCGGCCTGCCCACCCACGCGCTCGCCCCCGCGGCGGGCGCGAGCGGGGCGCTCATGCTGCCGATCCCCCACAGCGGGGTGCTGCGCGCCGTCACCGGCCTCGAGGCCGCGCGCGCGGTTGACGGCGTCGACGGCGTCGAGGTCAGCGTGCCGATCGGCAGCGTCGTCGAGGCGCTGCCCGAGGGTGGGCGCTACCTCGGCTTCGCCTTCGCCTCCGGCGCCCGGCCCGCAGACGTCGAGGCGGCGCTACGCGGGGCGTGGGCCGCCCTCGAGATCACCATCGACCCCGAGGGCGCGCCCGACGCGCCGCAGGAGGTGAGCGCCGGATGCGCGTCGCCCTGATCTCCACCTACGAGCTCGGCCACCAGCCGTTGCACGTCGCCTCACCGGCGGCGCACCTGCGCGCCGCCGGGCACGAGGTCGCCGCGCGCGATCTCGCCGTCGAGCCGTGGGACGACGCGCTCGTGGCGTGGGCCGACGCGCTGGCCTTCAGCGTGCCGATGCACACCGCGATGCGTCTGGCCGTCGCCGGCGCCGAGCGCGCCCGCGAGCTGCGCGACGACCTGCCGATCGCCCTCTACGGGCTCTACGCGCCCGTGAGCCGCGACAGCACCGTCGGGCGCATCGCCGACGTCGTCCTCGCCGGGGAGTACGAGCCGGCGCTGCTCGGCTGGGTCGAGACCCTCGCCGGGCGTGACGGGGCGGCCGCCGCCGACGCCGCCCGACGCCACCGGCGCGACGGCGCGGTCGCCGGCGACATCGGCGGTCACCCCGTCCTGCAGCTCGGGCGCCAGCGCTTCCGGACCCCCGCCCGCGACCTCCTGCCGGGCCTCGAGCGCTACGCCACCGCGCGCATCGACGGGCAGGACCGCGTCGCCGGCTACACCGAGGCGAGCCGCGGCTGCGCGCACGAGTGCCGCCACTGCCCTGTCCCCGCGGTCTACGGCGGGGCCACGAGGCTCGTCGACCGCGACGTCGTGCTCGCCGACGTCGACCAGCAGGTCGACGTCGGCATGCGCCACCTCACCTTCGGCGACCCCGACTTCCTCAACGCCCCGAAGCACGCGCTCGACGTGGTCCGCGCCGTGCACGTGCGTCACCCCGACCTCACCTACGACGTCACCGTGAAGGTCGAGCACATCCTCCGCGACGAGGCGATATGGCGTGAGCTCGCCGCGACCGGCTGCCGCTTCGTGATCTCGGCGATCGAGCTCCTCGACGACGAGGTCCTCGCGCGCCTCGACAAGGGCCACACCGCCGAGGAGGCCGCCGCGGCCGTCGGGGTGCTGCGGCGCGCGGGCATCGAGCCGCGCCCCTCGTTCCTGCCCTTCACCCCCTGGAGCTCGGTGGGCACGATCCGGGAGGTCTTCGACTTCGTCGTCGACCACGCCCTCGTCGGCACCGTCGACCCGGTGCAGCTGTCGATCCGTCTGCTCATCCCGACCGGCTCGCTGCTGCTCGAGCTCGACGACCTCGCCCCGCTGCTCGACGGCTACGACGACGAGGCGCTGACACGGCGCTGGCATCCCGCCGACCCCGCCGTCGACGACCTCCAGGCGGCGCTGGCGAAGATCGCCGAGGAGGCCGCCGATGCCGGCCTGCCGCGCCGCGAGACCTTCGTGCGGATGCGCGCCGAGGTGCTCGCCGCCGCCGGCGTCACCGATCCGGCCGCCGCCGCCGAGGGGGGCATCCCCGCCACCCTCGAGGACGGCCCGGGCCTGTCCGAGCCGTGGTTCTGCTGCGCCGAGCCCACCGAGGGGCAGTTCGGCGTCGTCGCGACCTGCGAGGGCTCCTAGGGGAAGGCGGCCGGCCACCGGCGTCCGCGGCCCCCACGGACGCACTATCGTGGCCGCCTAGGCCCGCGCCCCACCTCCCCGGCGCGCCGGCGCCCAGCCACCACCGAGGGACCCTCGAGGAGCCAGCATGCCCACCGCCACGCCCGACCTGCTCGACGAGGTCGGCCGTCGCCGGACCTTCGCGATCATCAGCCACCCCGACGCCGGCAAGACGACGCTCACCGAGAAGTTCCTCCTCTTCGCCGGGGCGCTGCACGAGGCCGGGGCGGTGAAGTCGCGCAAGCAAGCGCGCACCGCGACGAGCGACTGGATGGCCCTCGAGAAGGAGCGCGGGATCTCGATCTCCTCGACGGTCCTGCACTTCGCCTACGGGCCGTGGCGCTTCAACCTCCTCGACACCCCCGGCCACGCCGACTTCTCCGAGGACACCTACCGGACCCTGTGGGCCGCCGACGCCGCGGTCATGGTCCTCGACGCCGCGAAGGGCCTCGAGCCGCAGACCCTCAAGCTCTTCAAGGTCTGCCGCGACCGCGGCATCCCCATCGTCACGTTCGTCAACAAGGTCGATCGCCCGGCCCTGCCGCCGCTCGAGCTCCTCGACCAGATCGCCGGCGAGATCGGCCTCGATCCCGTGCCGGTGACCTGGCCGGTCGGTGACGGCGCCGACTTCGCCGGCATCGTCGACCGGGAGGCCGGCGAGCTCATCCGCTACGACCGCACCGCCCACGGCTCGACGATCGGCGACGAGGAGCGCATCCCCCTCGAGAAGGCCGCCGAGGCCGGCGCCGAGGCGATCCGCTGCCCGCCCGACCGCTTCACCCAGGCCCTCGAGGAGCTCGAGCTCCTCGACCTCGATCGGCCCGACGTCGACGGCGAGGCGGTACTCGCCGGGCGCCAGACCCCGGTCTTCTTCGGCTCGGCGCTTGGCAACTTCGGGGTGCGCCGCCTCCTCGAGGGCTTCGCCGAGATCGCGCCCGCCCCCGGCCCGCAGGCCGTCGACGAGCCCGCCGACGAGGCCAGGCGACCGATCGAGGCGCCCTTCAGCGCGCTCGTCTTCAAGGTCCAGGCGAACATGAACCCGCGTCACCGCGACCGGGTGGCCTTCCTGCGCGTGCAGTCGGGGACCTTCGAGCGCGGGATGAGCGCGACGCTCGCGCGCACGGGGCGCCCCTTCGCCCTGAAGTACGCCCACCAGCTGTTCGCCTCCGAGCGCGAGACCGTCGAGCAGGCCGTCGCCGGCGACATCGTCGGCGTCGTCGGGGCGACCGGCCTGCAGGTCGGCGACTCGCTCTTCGGCGCCGACCGCGTCGTCTTCCCACCGATCCCGACCTTCTCCCCGGAGCGATTCGCGCGGGTGCGCAACCGTGACTCGGGCCGCTTCAAGCAGTTCCGCACCGGCCTCGCCCAGCTCGACGAGGAGGGCGTCGTCCACGTCCTGCGCCACCCCGAGCTCGGCGATCAGGAGCTCGTCCTCGCCGGGGTCGGCCAGCTGCAGTTCGAGGTCACCCAGCACCGCATGGCCGAGGAGTTCGGCTGCGAGATCGGCCTCGAGCCCGCGCCCTTCGAGCTCGCCCGGCGCATCGACGCCGCCGACGAGGCCAAGGTGCGGGGCCAGCGGGGCACGAGCATCGTCCGGGACCGCCACGGGACCTACCTCGTCCTGTTCCGCAACGCCTTCGCCCTGCAGTGGGCCGAGCAGGACCTGCCCGACGTGCGCTTCCACGAGCTGGGCATCAGCCGGTCCTGAGAAGCGCCAGCGGACCGAGCCGGGGGCTGCGCTTCCCCGGCCGGGACCCGGAGCTGGCGTGGCC
>SLNF01000255.1 GCA_007133145.1 Nitriliruptorales bacterium | reverse complement strand
TCCGCGCTCGGCGTCGTCGAACCACAGGAGCTCGGCGGCGTCGTAGACCGGGTGGTCGGGGAACTCGAAGTTGAGCATGGCCGCGACGACGCCCAGCCGCAGCGACAGCGGACAGACGATCCCGGTCGCGGCGGTCCTCGATGCGCCGTCGGTCGGCCCCACCCTGGCTGCCCCTCCCACGAGAATGGGGACATCGAAGCGGTCGCGCGCCCCGGACGCCATGGCCGAGCGGCCCGCGGTCGATGGGTCCTCGGACGGTCGAGCCGTCATGCCCTCGGGAGGCTTCACCGAGCGTGCGCGAGGCCATCCGGAAGCGCCGCCGACGTCCGGGCGGATGAGGGCGGCGACGAGGCCGACCGAGGTCGCGCCGGACCGTCCCGGCCCGCGGACCGTGCTGGTGAGGGCAAAGGGCTCCGCGCTGTCGGGTCGCCGGTGCTGCGCAGGGGGAGCCTCCACGCCACTCCGGGGGCTGGCCCCGACGAGTCCGGGTACCCCCGGCGGCGTCGTCCCCGCCGGAGGTGCAGTCGACCTCTACGCTGTCGCCACCCCGGACCCCGAGGCCGCGAGCAAGCCCGCAGGCCTCCCATGGGCCCGACGAAATCTAAGGGAGCGGTCGATGGCGCTGTTGGGAAACCTCGCACTCGTCGCCGTCTTCGCCTGGGTGGTGCGGGGGCTGCTCGGCGCGCGCGAGCTCACGTGGCGGAGGATGGTCGCGGCGGTGGTCGTGGGCTTCACGGTCGGGGCCACGTTGGCAGGGCTCGTGCTCGTCGACGTGTCCCGACTCGGGGAGCCGGGGGTGGACCCTGGCGAGTTGACGCCGCCCGCTCGCGAGCTGTTCGCCTTCGCACTGCCGCTGCAGGTGGTGGCGACGATGGTCGTCGTCGTGGCCTTCGAGTTGCTGTTCGCCCGGCCGCCTCGCACCCGGACGCTGCGGCCGGTGCGGCCCCTGCGGGCGCTGCGCCGCCGGATCCGGATCGGGCTGCGTGCGGTGGAGGTGTCGCGCATCGCTGCCCGCCACGGTCTCGCGCCGCTGCTCGGCCTCAAACGCGGGGAGGTCTCGAGCCGTGACCCGGCCGAGCTCGCCCGGGGGGTGCGGGTGGCGCTCGAGGACGCCGGCGGGATGTTCGTCAAGCTCGGCCAACTGCTCGCCACCCGGCCCGACCTCGTCCCGCCGGAGGCGCTGGCCGAGCTCGGCAGGCTGCACGCCGCTGCCCGGCCCCTGTCGCGGGTGGAGGTGGAGGGGGCGATCGCCGCCGAGCTCGGTGACCTCGGTGGGGTCTTCGCCGAGATCGACTGGGAGCCGCTGGGTTCGGCCTCCATCGCGCAGGCGCACGCCGGCCGGCTCCACGACGGGCGCGAGGTGGTCGTGAAGATCCAACGCCCCGGCCTCGAGGAGGTCGTCGAACGCGACCTCGCGATCGTGCTGTGGCTCGCGCGGCTCGCCGAGCAGCGCACCGTCTGGGGACGCGCCTACGAGGTGACCGGTCTGGCCGGGGAGTTCGCCGCGGCGTTGCGCGCGGAGTTGGACTTCCAACGGGAGGGCCGCGCCGCGGCCGAGGTCGCCACCGCGACCGCCGCCCACCCGCGCGTGCACGTCCCCGAGGTCGTCGAGGCGTACACGACCCAGCGCGTGCTCGTCATGCAGCGACTGCATGGCCCCACGCTCTCGGCCGCGCTGGGGCGGGGCCAGCTGCCAGCCGGCGCCCGGAAGTTGGCCGACGACCTCTGCGCCTCGCAGGTCGGCGCGATGCTCGCCGGTCAGCGCTTCCACGGAGACCCGCACCCGGGCAACGTGCTGCTCGGCCCCGACGGGGTCCTCGGCCTCATCGACTTCGGCGTCACCGGTCGGCTGGACGCCTTCGAGCGGGCCTCGATGTTCAAGATGCTCTTGGCGATCAAGCTGGAACAGCCGACGTTGCTGTATGAAGCCCTCGTCGCCGTCGGCGCGGTGGGCCCCGCGCATCCGCCCGACGAGATCGAGCGAGCGCTGGCGCAGTACATGGCAGCGAACATCGGGCCGGGTCTGCCGCCCGCCGAGGCGCTCACCGAGTTGCTGCGGCTGACCACCCGGCTCGGCATCCGCCTACCGTCGCAGGCAGCGACGATGTTCCGGGCGCTCGCGACGCTCGCCGGCACGCTCGAGACCCTCTCGCCCGGCTACCCGCTCATCGAGCAGGTCGCCGACCTCGGAGGCGAGGAACTGCGCGAGCGGATGGCGCCGGGCTCGGTCGGCGAGTTCGTGCAACACGAGTGGGCACAGCTCGGGCCGCTGCTGCGCCGCGCTCCCCGCCACCTCGACCGCATCGCCACCCAACTCGAGCACGGTGGGCTGAGCACCCGGGTGCGGCTGTTCGCCGACGCCGCCGACGTCGGCGTCGTCGAGCGGCTGCTCAACCGCGGCGTGCTCGCCATCCTCTCGCTGGGGGTCGGGTTCCTGTCGGTGCTCATGCTCGGGACCGACGCCGGTCCCGACCTCGCCGGTACCGACGTGCGCCTGTTGGAGGTCTTCGGCTGGTTCGGGCTGTTCGCCGGCACCGTCCTGCTGCTGCGTGTGCTGCTCGACGCGCTCCGCAGCGAGACCCGCGGGCCGTGAGGCCGGCCGCGGGTCCTCAGCCGGCCCGGAGGGCCTGGCGCTTGCCGTAGGTCGCGCTGCGCCACAGCCATTCGACGGGCCCGTAGCGGAAGCGCCGCAGCCACAGCGGGCAGACCACGAGCAGCAGCGCCCAGATCCCCGCGACGACGAGCAGCGCCTCGGCGCTGCCGAGCGTCTCGTAGAGCCCGAAGCCGGCGAAGACGATGAGGGCTAGGACGCTCTGGGCGAGGTAGGCGCTCAAGGCCATGCGGCCGACCGCGGCGAGTCGCCGTGGCGCGCCGAAGCGCAGTGAGAGCAGCGCCGCCCCGGCGAGGTAGCCCGACGCGAGCAGCGGACCGCCGAGCAGTTGCGCCACGGCGACGACGACGAGCATCCCCGGGTTCTCCGCGCCCTGCTGCAGCGTCGCGCCGCCCCATAGCGGCCCGATCGGTCCGAGGACGAGGTTGACCGGCAGACCAAGGCCGAGTCCCCACGCGGCGACCCGGCGCAGCAGCCGTTGGTGGGTGGCGAGGTCGGCGACTACGCCGACGCGACCGACGGCGAAGCCGAGGAGGAACAGCCCGAGCACCCACGGGATCATGACGAGTTGGCCGGTTTGCAGGAAGAACGACTCGATGGCGTTGGCCACGACGACGTCGAGGTAGGAGCCCTCGGTGTGGGCGGCCACGGCCTGCGCCTGCAGGTCGGCGAAGAACGCCTGCTGCTCGACGACCGCGGGGTGGTCCTCCGGTGGCTGCGGCGCGAAGGCCGTCAGCGCCGTGCCCGCCGCCCACAGCAGCGCCATCGCGGCGATGAGACCTACGCCCCAGCGCAGCGCGGTCTTGGGGCGCACCTTCACGAAGGCGAGCAGGACAAGCCCCGTGAGGCCGTAGAAGAAGAGGATGTCACCGGGGAACAGCAGCACCATGTGCGCGAGGCCGAGACCGGCGAGCAGCCCGTAGCGCCGCGCGAGCAGACGCCGCGGGGACCGTCCGGCGCGCACGGCCCGCTCGGCGATGATCGCCGCGCCGATCCCGAAGAGGATCGCGAACATCGACAGGAACTTGCCGGCGGCAAGCCAGCCCATCCCGAACTGGACGACCTCGTCGGCAGGTGTCGTCGCCGGCGCCTCGCCGACGAAGGCCGCGTAGAAGCCGCTGCCGCGCATGTACTCGATGTTGATGAGGAGGATGCCGAGCAAGGCGATCCCCCGCAGGACGTCGAGCACCGGCTCGCGCTGAGACGGCGACGTCGGCGTGACCACAT
>SLNF01000341.1 GCA_007133145.1 Nitriliruptorales bacterium | reverse complement strand
TCCCTCGGCCGCGTCCCGGCCGGCGTGCGCGGGAGGCCCGGCGTGCTCAGGCGGACCCGCACCCTCCGGCGGACCCGCACCCTCCGGCGGACCCGCACCCTCCGGCGGACCCGCACCCTCCGGCGGACCCGCACCCTCAGGCGGACCGACGCCACGGCCTCCACTGCCAAAGACCGGATGCCACTCGGGGAAGCCGCCGCGGAGGCCCTCCCCCATCTCCACGACGAAGGGCGGCGGCCCCGGGGCCCAGTCGCGTGAGGTGTCGCGACCCGGACCTCCCGCCCAGGGCGGCGGGCCGCCGGACTCCTCCTGGAGGGCCTCGGGCTCGTCGTCGTTGGGGTCCTCATCGGCGACCGCCGGCAGGACGAGCGTGCCGCCGAGGGCGAGCGTCAGGGCCAGCGTGCCCGCAAGTCGTGGTCGTCGCATCGCGGCCTCCGTCGCGGTCAGGGTCGGGCGGCGGCAGGCGGGGCCGGCCGCCACGGCGACGGTGCGTCGCCGCCTTCCTCCACCATCGGCTCGTTCCGGGCCGTGGTTGAGCCCTTCGCTCCGAGTGTGCCCGTCCCGGCCCGGACGAGTCCACGCGCGCCGAGGCAGCACCGCTGCCGGCAGGGGCCGACCGGCCCGGCGACCACGAGAAGGAGCCGGCCGGGCCGCCGTCGGAGGCGGCGCCGTTGCGATGGCTCCCGCGAGGGCGGCGTGACGTCGCCCCAGCCGGAAGGGGGAGCGCTACCAGCCGCGGCCGGCGAGCCGCTCGCCGTGCTCGAGCCCATCGACGTTGCGGCCGACCATGGCCTCACCAAGGTCACGGCTGACCTTCGCGATGACGTCGGGGTCGTCGTACGACGTCGTCGCCGCGACGATCGCGCGGGCACGGCGGGCGGGATCCCCGGACTTGAAGATCCCAGAGCCGACGAAGACGCCGTCGGCGCCGAGCTGCATCATGAACGCCGCGTCGGCGGGGGTGGCGATGCCGCCCGCGGTGAAGAGCACGACGGGCAGGCGGCCGAGCTCGGCGACCTCCTCGACGAGGTCGATGGGTGCGCGGTGCTCCTTGGCCGCGGCGTAGCGCTCCTCGGGCGCGAGCGTGGCGAGGTGACGGATGCCGCCGGCGATCGCGCGCATGTGGCGGACCGCCTCGACGACGTCGCCGGTGCCGGCCTCGCCCTTGGAGCGGATCATCGCCGCGCCCTCGGAGATGCGCCGGAGGGCCTCGCCCAGGTTCGTCGCGCCGTTGACGAACGGCACGGTGAAGGCCTGCTTGTCGATGTGGTGGGCCTCGTCGGCGGGGGTGAGCACCTCGGACTCGTCGACGTAGTCAACGCCGAGGGCCTGCAGCACCTGCGCTTCGACGATGTGGCCGATGCGGGCCTTGGCCATGACCGGGATCGACACCGCGTCCATGATCGACTCGATCATCTGCGGGTCGCTCATCCGCGCGACGCCACCGTGGGCACGGATGTCGGCAGGCACCCGCTCGAGGGCCATGACCGCCACGGCACCGGCCTCCTCGGCGATGCGCGCCTGGCCGGCGTCGACGACGTCCATGATGACCCCGCCCTTGAGCATGTCGGCGAGGCCACGCTTGACGCGGTCGGTGCCGGTGAGGGGGGTGGACTCGGCGCTGAGGTCGCTCACGTTCGGCGCTCCCGGGGGTGTCGGAGGAGTCGAGGTCGGGTCGTGACCGGCGAGACCGGGCCGGACACGTGCGGCGGTACCGCACCCGCGAGCGTACCGCACGGCCCCGCGAGGGGCTACGACGGGACCGCCGCCGTCGACCCCAGCCAGACCTCACCGGAGCCGAGCTCGAGCGCCCCGTCGGCCGGCAGCAGCTCGATCCACGTCACCCCGCGCTGCAGCGGCAGCGCCGCCCCCGAGGCGTCCTCGAAGCGCCACGGCTCGGCAGCGTCGCCGCGACGCCAGCGGCCCTCGTGGGCGACCCCGTCGCGCAGCACCAGGAGCGGGCCCTGCCCGACGACGTCGACCTCGAGGGTGGGGTTGCCCGCACCGTCGACCCGCTCACCCGTGCGGGCGGCGACGCTCACGACGGCGACGTTGGCCGCGCTGAGCCGCGCGCCGGGCCGCCCCGCGGCCTCCGCGGCGTCGCGCTGCGCCTCGCCGTCCTGCGAACGCAGCCAGGCTGCGCCGTCCCAGCGCCAGCGCACGACATGGTCTCGGCTGTAGCGCAGGGTCGCCTCGGCGAGCGGCTGGCCGCCGTCGAGACGGTCGGCGACGTCCCAGAGGGGCTCGGCGGGCGGCACCGACCCCCCGAGGGCCTCGAGCGCGGCTGCGTCGACCACGAGGTTGTGGGGGGCGAGCCGGCTCGGCTCGCGCCGCCAGGCGCCGACGGGGCGACCCTCCTCGAAGACCGTGAGCTCGGCCTCGGTGAGCAGGTCGACGACGGCGGGGGCCGCGCCGCTGACCGCGACGAGACCGCCGAGGGCCGGCAGGAGATCCGCGTCGACCTCGCGCGCAGAGCGCACCGGGCCGACCTCGCTCGGCAGGACGGACTGGTAGAGCGCCGCGAACCGGGTCGCCCCGCCCTCGATCGGCTCGGTGACGACGACGTCGGCCGCGGCGAGACCGACCGACGGACGGGCTTCGACGGCGTTGTCGACCTTCACCGCGAGCGCACGACGCTCACCCACCTCGGCGTTCGACGCGGCGAGACCGGTCAGCGGGGCGGGATCCTCCGGCGGCTGCGCCGTCGGGGCCGGCTCGGCGGCGGGTGCCGGCGTGGCCGGCGGCTGCCCGCCGACGTCACGGTCCGGGCTCGCGGTGCAGGCGGCCAGGGCGGGCAGGAGCAGCACGAGCCCGAGCACCGCGGCGGGGCCCCGGCGCCTGCGCACCGCCATGCGCTGCTCCTCGGTCCGACGATGGGCGCGAGACTAGCCGCCGTCGACCTCCATGGTGGCGATGCTCGGCAGGAGCTCGATCCACAGCGGACCCTCGGCAAGGGGGAACGGCTCACCGTCGGCATCGAGGAGCTCGTAGGGCTCGCCGCGGTCCGGCATCCGCCAGGTGCCCTCGAAGACCTCGCCATCGCGCAGGTACCGCGCCTCGCCCCCGCCGAGCGGCTCGAAGGGCCGCCGCTCGGCGCCGACCCAGTCGACGGTGAGCACCGCGACGTTCGCGGCGACGAGGGGCTCGCCGTCGGGGTCGAGGTGGTCCTCGCCGTCCTGGGCGCGGCTCCAGCCCCGCCCCTCCCAGCGCCAGTCGTAGGTCCCCGCGAGGCTCGGATAGGTCAGCGTCACGACCTCGGCGGGCTCGCCGCCCCCCGGGGTCGCCCGGTCGTGGCGCAGCGCAGCCGCGCCGGCGGGCTGCCCGGCGGCGGCCTCGATCAGCGCGTCGGTCTCGAGGTAGAGGTTGTGCGGGCCAGGGCGGGAGGGATCGCGGTAGTAGCCGGCGTCACCCTCGCTGACGATCGGCAGGCCGGTGTCGACGAGCTCGGGCCACACCATCGTGTCGGCCCCCGACATCGCGACCGCGGGCCCGAAGGCGGGCAGGATGTCGGCGTCGACGAGGCGGCCCGAGCGCACCGGGCCGATGGCCTCGGGCCACTCGGAGTGCCAGAGCGGCACGAGCCGGGTCTGCCCCTCGACGAGCGCGACGATGACGACGTCGGCCTCGGCGAGGCCGGTCTGCGGGCGCGCCGCAGGGTGGTTGTCGAGCTTCGCGGCGAGCAACGGGCGCGCAAGCGTCGCCTCGTCGTCGGCTTCGACGCCGGTGAGCGGCCACGCCGGCCCGGGCTCGGGCTCCGGGCTGGGCTCCGGCGTCGGCCCGGGCGTCGAGGTGGCCGCCGGCTCGGGCGAGGAGGTGGGCTCCGGCGTCGGCGCCGGCTCCGGGGAGGCCG
>SLNF01000227.1 GCA_007133145.1 Nitriliruptorales bacterium | reverse complement strand
TCGGCCTCGTCGTCGCCGACGACCTCCTCCTGCTCTTCGTCTTCTGGGAGCTCACGAGCGTGAGCTCGTTCTTCCTCATCGGCGGGCTCGGGGAGGGCAAGCCCGGGGCGACGCGGGCCTTTCTCGTGACCGCGGTCGGCGGCCTCGCGATGCTCGCCGGGTTCGTCCTCCTCGGCGTCGACGCCGGCACGTTCCAGCTCTCGGCGATCCTGGCCGACGGCGCGCTCGCGGCCTCCCCTCTCGCGCCCGCGGTCATCGTCCTGGTCCTCGCGGGGGCCTTCACGAAGTCCGCGCAGGTGCCGTTCCACTTCTGGCTGCCCGGGGCGATGGTCGCGCCGACCCCGATCTCGACGTATCTCCACGCCGCGACGATGGTCAAGGCCGGCGTCTACCTCCTCTTCCGCATGACGCCGCTCTACGGCGAGGTCGTGCTGTGGCGCTCGAGCCTCCTCGCCTTCGGCCTCGTCACCGCGTTGCTCGGCGCGGTCGTCGCCCTGAAGAAGACCGACCTCAAGGCGCTGCTCGCCTACGGGACGGTGAGCCAGCTCGGCTTCCTCACCGCCCTCATCGGGGTCGGTACCCCGCTCGCGCTCGCCGCCGCCGCGGTGCACACCCTGGCCCACGCGCTCTACAAGGCCACGCTGTTCATGAGCGTGGGCATCATCGACCACGAGACCGGCACTCGCGACCTCACCGAGCTCGGCGGCCTGCGCCGCTCGCTGCCCGGGGTCGCCCTGGCCGGTGGGCTCGCGGCGCTGTCGATGGCGGGCATCCCGCCGTTGCTCGGCTTCGTCTCCAAGGAGGAGGCCTTCGCGGCCTTCGCCGCCGCACCCGGCGACCCGGCCCTGGCCCCGCTCGTCGCGACGCTCGCGGTCCTGGCCTCGGTCGCCACCTTCGCCTACTCCGCGCGCTACTACTGGCGCACCTTCGAGGGGCAGGTACCCGCGGGGCTGCACGTCCACGCCGCGCCCGGGGCCTTCGTCGCCGTGCCGCTCGTCACCGCCATCGGCGGCCTCGTCGTCGGGCTCGCCGTGCCCCTGCTCGACCCGCTCGCCAACGGCGTGGGCCTGGTCACCACCGGCGTCGACCCCGATCTGCACCTCGCCCTCTGGCACGGTCTCACCGTGCCGCTCGCGATGTCGGCGGTCGTCGTCGTCGGCGGCCTCGCGCTCTTCCTCGCACGCGAGCGCGTCGAGGCCCTCCAGGGTCTCGTGCGACTGCCGCTCTCCGGCGACGGCAGCTTCGACCGCCTCTACGACGGCGCCATCGCCGTCGGCAAGCGCGTCGGGCAGTCCGCCACGTCGTCGCGTCCGGCGACCTACCTCCTGCCGATCCTCGGCGCGCTCGTGGCCCTCGGCGGCGCCGCGGTGGCCTGGCCCGAGCTCGGCGTCGACGGCTCCGCGGCGCTGTCGCAGCGTCCCGACTGGGTCGTCATCGCCCTCTTGGCGGTCTCGCTCCTCAAGGTGGCCCAGGCGCGCAGCCGGCTCGCCGCCGTCGCCGCGCTCGGCTTCACCGGCTTCCTCGTCGCGGCGTGGTTCGTGCTGCTCGGCGCGCCGGACCTCGCGCTGACCCAGCTGCTCGTCGAGACGCTCACCGTCGCCCTCGTCGTCTTCGCCTTCCGGCGGCTGCCATTGCGGTTCTCCCCGACGCCGATGCCGCGCCAGGTCGGCGCCCTCGGCATCGCCGTGGTCGTCGGGGTGCTCGCGGGGGCCGCGACGTTCGTGCTCACCGGCCGCCGCGGGCTGTCCGAGCCGGGGGCCTGGTACCTCACCGAGGCGACGGCGAAGACCGGCGGGGTCAACATCGTCAACACGATCCTCGTCGACTTCCGCGCCCTCGACACCCTCGGCGAGATCACCGTCCTCGGCGTCGCGGTGGCCGGGATCTTCGCGGTCCTGCGCCTCGGCGTACGTGTCGAAGGCGAGGCGCTGACCGCGCGCGACGTCGCCGAGACCAGTCAGCGGGCCGCGAGCGGGGAGCGCCGCCGATGATGACCGACAGCCTCATCCTGCGGACCGGTAGCCGCGGCCTCGCACCGGTGATCCTCGCCGCGTCGGTCTACCTGCTGCTGCGGGGCCACGACGCCGTCGGCGGGGGCTTCATCGGCGGGCTCACCGCGGGAGCGGTCGTGGTGCTCCTCTACTTCAGCCGCGGCAGCAGGCGCATCGCGCGCAGCCGGGTCCTGCGCTTCACCCCGCTGGTCGGCACGGGGCTGCTCATCGCCGTGCTCTACGGTCTCGGCGGGCTGCTCCTCGAAGGGGCCTTCCTCGCCGGCGGCAAGGTCGCGTTGCCGGGCGGGCTCGAGGTCGCCGCCTCACTCGTCTTCGACGTCGGCGTCTACCTCGTCGTCGTCGGACTCGTCGTCGGCATCGTCCGTCACATGGGCTACGCCGCTGAGTCCTCCGAGGTCACTCTGCCGGAGCGTGAGGACGCATGACCTCCGCGATCATGGTCGGCCTCCTCGCCACCGCGGGGACGTTCCTCATCCTCCAGCGGGGCCTCGTGCGGGCCGTCCTCGGCTTCGTCCTCCTCGGGCACGCTGCGACGACCTTGCTCATGGCCGCCGGCGGCGTCAGCCGCCGCGGGGTGGCGATCCTCGGCCAGGAGGGGGTCGCCGCGCAGCCCGCCGACCCGCTGCCGCAGGCCTTCGCGCTCACCGCGATCGTGATCTCCTTCGGCGTCACCGCCTTCCTCCTCGCCCTCGCCGCCCGCGGCATCGTCGTGCTGCGCGGCGGGGACATCGAACGGCCCGGCGGGCACGAGCCCGAGGACGATCCGGCATGAGCACGCTGCTCACCGCGCCCTTCTGGCTGCCGTTGCTCGGGGCGGTCGTGGCGCTGCTCGCCCGGCGGCACTACCACGTCCAGCAGGTGATCAGCCTCGTCACGCTCTCCGCGAGCGTGGCGATCGGGGTCGCACTCGTCGTCGAGACCGGGGGCGGCGCGGTGCACGCCACGCAGGTCGGTGGCTGGCCGGTCGGCATCGCCATCCCCTTCGTCGTCGACCGCTTCGCCGCGCTGCTCCTCACGACGACGGCGCTCGTCGCCCTCATCGCGGTGGTGTTCGCGATGCTGCGCGGCGAGGACCACCACGTGCAGTTCCACCCGCTCGTCGGCGTCCTCGTCACCGGGGTCTTCGCCTCGTTCCTCACCGCCGACCTCTTCAACCTCTTCGTGACCTTCGAGGTCATGCTCATCGCCTCCTACGTCCTCCTCACGTTGCGCGCTGGTCGCGCGCAGGAGCGCGCCGGGGCGATCTACGTCATGACCAACCTCCTCGCCTCGACCGCCTTCCTCCTCGGCCTCGCGCTGCTCTACGGTCGGGTCGGCACCGTCAACCTCGGTGAGCTCCACGCCGCAGCCGCGGACCCCGGCGCCGCGGTGGCGGCCGGCGTCATCGCCATCGCCATCGGGGTCAAGGCGAGCCTCGTGCCGCTGCACGGCTGGCTGCCGCGCGCCTACGTCTGCGCCGGCCCGGCGGTCACCGCGCTCTTCAGCGGCCTGCTCACCAAGGTCGGCGTCTACGCGCTCTTCCGGCTCTACAGCGTCGTCTACGACGGGGATCCCCGCTGGTCGCTGCTCCTGCTCGTCGTCGCGGGGATCACGATGCTCGTCGGCGTCCTCGGGGCGGTCGGCAAGGGCGACATGCGGGCGATCCTCGCCTTCCACATGGTGAGCCAGGTCGGCTACCTCGTCCTGCCGCTCGGGCTGTGGAGCCTCGCGGGGATCACCGCCGGCATCGTCTACCTCCTGCAGTACATCGCGGTGAAGGGCGCGCTCTTCCTCGCCGCGGGCACCGTCGAGACGGTGACCGGGACCGGTCGGCTGAGCCAGCTCGGCGGGATGCTGCGCACCCGTCCGGCGGTGGCGATCGGCTTCCTCCTGCCGGCGCTCGCCCTCGCCGGGGTGCCGCCCACGTCGGGCTTCGTGGGCAAGTTCATGCTCATCCGCGCCTCGTTCGAAGGCGCGCACTACGTCGTCGGTGGCGTCGCGGTCGTGGTGAGCTTCTTCACGCTCATGTCGATGATGAAGATCTGGAACGGGGTCTTCTGGGGCGAGCCGAGCCCGGCGGTCGCCGCCGAGGCCGGCACCGAGGGCGATCCCGACCGCGCGCGACTGCCGCGCGTCGTCGACGGCATCCCCCAGCCACCGCCAGTGGTCTTCACCCCGCCGCGGGTGCGTGCGCTCGCCCTGCCCTCGCTCGTCGTCGGGGTGGCGACGATCCTCCTCGGCTTCGGCGCGCAGCTCCTCGTGCTTCTCGCCGAGCCGGCTGCGGCAGGACTGCTCGACCCGACCGCCTACCTCGAGGCGGTGCGGGGGCGATGAGCGTCTGGTTGCGTCGACTCGTGCGGGTCCCGGTCTTCGGGGTCTACTTCTTTGCGGCCTTCGTGCAGGCCAACCTGCGTGTGGCCTGGGAGGTCGTCACGCCCGGCTACGCGATGCGCGCCGGCATCCTGCGGGTGCCGATCCACACCGCGACGAACTGGGAGACGATGCTCCTCGCGAACGCGATCTCCCTCACACCGGGCACGCTCACCCTCGAGGTCTCCCTCGATGGGGCCGCGCTCTACGTCCACGCCCTCTTCATCGACTCACGCGAGGCGCTCGAGGCCGAGATCGCCGATCTCGAGCGCCGCCTGCTCTGGGCCCTGCGATGACCATCGACCAAGGAGCGCCGCGATGACCTCGACCCTCCTCGACGGCCCCGTCATCGACCTCGCCCTGCTCGGCCTCGCGGTCGCCTTCCTCCTCGGCATGCTGCGTGGCGTGCTCGGCCCCACCACCGCCGACCGGGCCATCGCCGCCGACGTCTGCTTCTTCGCCGTCGTGTCCTCCTTCGCGCTCCTCGCGCTGCGCAGCGGCTCGGAGGCCTTCCTCGACGTCGTCCTCGTCGCCTCGTTGCTCGGCTTCCTCGCCACCGTCGCACTCGCGGCCCTCGTCACGGCGCGCACCTCATGAGGGCCGTCATCGCCGCCGTCCTCATCTTCGCCGGTGTGCTCGTCATGCTCATCGCCGGCCTCGGCGTGCTGCGCATGCCCGACACGCTCACGCGCTCGAGCGCGGCGACGAAGGGCACCGGTCTCGGCGCCGGGATGATCCTCCTCGGGGTCGGCATCGCCATCGGCACGCCCAACGCCGTCGTCAAGGTCGGGCTCGCGATCGCGCTGCAGATCGCGAGCGCGCCACTGGCCGGCCATCTCATCGGCCGGGCGGCCTACCGCTCCGGCGCGCCGCTGTGGGGGGGCACGGTCCTCGACGATTACCGCCGCTTCTACCCCTACGAGCGCCAGCGCATGGCCTGGCGCCGCGAAGCCGGGCGGGGCGGCCCCTTCGACGACCGCAACGAGGGCTCACCCTGACCGGCGTGGCGGCCCATCGGGCCGCCGCGGGGCCACGTCGTCCGGGGGTCCCGGCCACGCCCTGACTTTGGGTCCGGGCATCGCTGACGGTAGGCTCACCCCGACTCCCCGAGCCTGCGCCCCGGTCGCCCGCGCCGAGGCCCACGGCCGCGGGGCCTGACCGACCTGACCTCACCGGACGACGCCCATCGACGCCACGCCCTCGCTGCTGCCGCTCGCCGCCGTGACGCTGCCCCTCGTCGTTGCGGTGCTCGTCGTGCTGCTCGGCAAGTGGCCGAACGTGCGGGAGACCGCGTCGGTGATCGGGGCGGTCACGACCTTCGGCGTGATGCTCGCGATGGTGCCGGGGCTGCGCGAGGGGCGGCCGCACGAGGTCACCCTGCTCGAACTCGTCCCGGGCGTCTCCTTCGGGCTGCGCGCCGACGGCCTGGGGATGCTCTTCGCCCTCACCGCCTCGGCGCTGTGGATCCTCGCGACGTTCTACAGCGTCGGGTACCTGCGGGGTGAGGGCGCGAAGAAGCAGACGCGCTTCTTCGCGAGCTTCGCGGTCTGCCTCGCCTCGGCCTTCGGCATCGCCCTCGCCGCCGACCTCTTCACCTTCCTCGTCTTCTACGAGTTGCTCACCGTCGCGACCTACCCGCTGGTGGTCCACAAGGAGAACGACGAGGCCATCGCCGCGGGCCGGCGCTACCTCAGCTACCTGCTGACCGGCGGGGTCGCGCTCCTGCTCGCCGTCGCGATCGTCTACGCCCAGGTCGGCACTCTCGCGTTCACCCCGGGCGGCTTCGCCGCCGCAGGGCTCTCCGACGGCATGCTCGTCGCGGTGTTCGCCCTCATGGCGTTGGGCTTCGGCACGAAGTCCGGCATCATGCCGCTGCACGCCTGGCTGCCGTCGGCGATGGTCGCGCCGACCCCGGTCTCGGCGCTGCTGCACGCCGTCGCGGTCGTCAAGGCCGGCGTCTTCGGCTTCGCCCGGGCCATCGGCTTCGTTCTCGGGCCGGCCGCGCTCGCCGAGGTCGGTGCCACCGCGGCGCTCGCCGCGCTCGCGGCGATCACCATCGTCGTGGCCTCCGCGATCGCACTCTTCCAGGACAACCTCAAGCGCCGGCTCGCCTTCTCGACGATCGCCCACCTCTCCTACATCATCCTCGGGCTCTCGATCCTCGCCGCCGAGGCATGGACAGGGGCGATGCTCCACATCGCCAACCACGCGACGCTGAAGATCACGCTGTTCTTCGCCGCCGGCGCGCTGCACGTCCAGGCGCACCTCGACCGCGTGCGCGACCTCGACGGCGTGGGTCACCGCATGCCGTACACGATGTCGGCCTTCGCCGTGGCCTCCGTGGGGCTCGCGGGGCTGCCGCCGATGGGCGGCTTCATGAGCAAGTGGTTCCTCGTCGACGGGGCCTTCGAGGCCGGCGACGTCGTCCTCGGGCTCATCCTGCTCGGCAGCGGGCTGTTCACCGCCGGCTACCTCTTCCCGATCGTCCACCGGGCGTTCTTCCGTTCGCCGCCCGAGGGCGCGCCCCGCGGTGACGCCACCCCCCTCATGGTCGTGCCGCTCGTCATCACCGCGGCGCTCGGCCTCGCCCTCGGCCTCGGCGACGTCCTCGGGTTCTTCGAGATCGCCGAGGGCGTCTCCGCGGGCGTCGTCGGGGGTGCGCCATGACGCCGATGACCCTGCCGCGCGCGATCGCGATCGCGACGGTCGCCCTCCTCGTCGGGGTGGGTATCGACCTGCTCGTCGGCCTGCCGACCGGCCGGGCGGTGCTGCTCGGTCTCGGCGGCTGCGTCGGGATCATCGTCGTGTCCAAGTGGCTCGGCAAGGTCTGGCTCCAGCGACCTGAGGACTACTACGAGCGGGAGCGCGCCTTGCGCGGCGGCGAGTCGGGCCCAGCCGTGCACGATGCGGAGGCGGAGCATGGTTGACCTCCTGCCGCCCGCAGCGATCCTCCTCGTCGGCGCCCTCGCGCTCATGGGCGTACGCGGCCGCCTCGGCGCGATGCTCATGCTCGCCCTGCCCGTGCTCGCCTTCGCCCAGGTCACGAGCCTGAGTCCCGGCGACGTCCTCGCCGTCGAGTTCTACGGCTTCACGCTCGAGCCGCTGAAGGTCGACGCCTTGAGCCTCGCGTTCGGCTACGTCTTCTGCCTGGCGGCGTTCCTCGGCGCGGTCTACGGCTTCCAGATCATGGGCACGACCGAGCGTGTGGCGGCGACGATGTACGCCGGCAGCGCCCTCGGCGTCGTCTTCGCCGGCGACCTGCTCAGCCTCTTCCTGTTCTGGGAGATCAAGGCCCTCGCGAGCGTCTTCCTCATCTGGGCCCGCGGGACCGAGGAGGCCGGGCGCGCGGGCAAGCGCTACCTCTACGTGCAACTCGCCGGGGGCAAGATCCTGCTCGCCGGGGTCATCTGGCACTACGCGCTGAGCGGCTCGCTCGCCTTCACCGCCTTCGAGCTCGCACCGGCGACCGTGCTCATCATGGTGGGCTTCCTGCTCTCGGCGGCGGTGCCGCCGCTGCATGCCTGGCTGCCTGACGGCTACCCGATGGGCACGGTGGCCGGCACGGTGTTCCTCTCGGCCTACACGACGAAGGCCTCGGTCTACGCCCTGGCTCGCGGGTTCCCCGGCGTCGAGCTCCTCGTCTGGCTCGGGGTCGCGATGGCGCTCTACGGTGTCGTCTACGCCGTGCTCGAGAACGACATCCGCCGCCTGCTCGGCTACCACATCATCAGCCAGGTCGGCTACATGGTCGCCGCGGTCGGCATCGGCACCGAGCTCGCGATCAACGGTGCGACCGCCCACGCCTTCGCCCACATCCTCTACAAGGGCCTGTTGCTCATGGGCGCAGGCGCGGTGCTCTACGCCGTCGGGGAGTCCCGCGGCTCCGAGCTCGGTGGGCTGACGAAGAAGCTCCGTTGGGTGCTCATCCTCTACATGATCGGTGCGGTGTCGATCTCGAGCTTCCCGCTGTTCAGCGGGTTCATCTCCAAGGAGCTCGTCGTCGAGGCGGCCTCCGTCGACGGTCGCACCCTCGTGCTCCTCCTCCTCAAGCTCGCCTCGGTCGGCACGTTCCTCCACACCGGGCTCAAGCTGCCCTACAACACCTTCTTCGGCCCCGACCGGGGGCTTGTGCCCAAGCCGATCCCCGCGACGATGTACGCCGGCATGGCTCTCGCCGCGCTCGCCAACACCGTCCTCGGGCTGTTCCCGGCGCTGCTCTACGACCTCATGCCGTTCCCGGTGGACTACAACCCCTACGCGGCCGCCAAGGTCGTCGAGACGTCGCAGATCCTCTTCTTCACCGCGCTCGGCTTCCTCCTCATGCTCGCGAAGGTCGACGCGGAGCGGAAGCTCTCCCTTGACACCGACTGGCTCTACCGCGTCGCCCCCTTCCGCGTCGCCGCGTGGGTGCGCGGGCTGCGACCCGAACGTGCGCCAGAGCCCGCCCCCGGCCTCGCGCCCCACCCGCCGCTGCGCACGCGGGTGGCCTCCGGCGTCGCCGAGGTCGTCGGGCAGCTGCCGATGGTCAAGGAGGCCCGCGCCTCGTCGGACTCGCCGGTCTACCCGACGTGGATGGTCGGTGCGGTCATGATCGCCACCGCCGTCGTCGTGCTGGGGGTGACGTTCGTCTGATGCCACAGCAGCACTCCCCGGACCGCGGTCGCGGTCCCGGCCTCGGGCCGGGCTCGATGGCCGTCGAGTTCGTCCTCATGCTCGCCTTCTGGCTCGCGATCTCGGGGCAGTACAACGCCCTGTTCATCGCGATGGGGGTCGCCTCGGCGGCGCTCGTGACGTGGTTCACCCACCGCTACGTCGCGACGAACCTCGGCCGACACACCCCCGCCTCGACGATCCCGCGGCGCTGGGCGCGCAGCATCGCCTACGTCCTCTGGCTGCTCGCGCGCATCCCCCCGGCCGGGCTCCTGGTCGCGTGGGTCGTCCTCCAGCCGCGTCTGCCGGTCGAGCCGTCGGTCCTGCGCTTTACCACCCACCTCGAGAGCCCGGTGGCACGCACGACGCTCGCGAACTCCATCACGCTCGTGCCCGGCACGCTCACCCTCGACGTCGACCCCGACACCCGGGAGTTCATCGTCCACGCCTTCGTGCCCGCCGCCGCCGACGACCTCGTGAGCGGCGAGATGCAGAACCGCGTCGGCCGGCTCTTCCTCCAGGACCCCGCACCGCCCCCCGAGGTCGTCTGGGAGCCGGCCGCCGAGGAGGTGCCACGCCGCCGATGACGACGTTCCTGCTCGCCGCGCTGCTCATCGTCGCCGGGGTGATCCTCCTGACGCTCTGGCGGGTCTACGCCGGCCCGACGGTCTTCGACCGCCTCGTCTCCGTGGCGCTCGTCAGCGTCAACGGCGTCATCGCGCTCGTCCTCATGGGGTTCTTCTTCGAGCGACCGGTGCTCTTCCTCGACATCGCGATCGGCTTCGCGCTGCTTGCCTTCCTCCTGCCGATCGCGCTCGGCAAGTACGTCGAGCGTCGCGACGACGACGAGGCGGTGGAGCGCTCATGAGCGGCCTCGGCAGCCCGCTGGCGATCGTCGCGGTCGTCCTCATCAGCGTCGGTCTCGCCTTCCTCGTCATCAGCGTCATCGGCGTGCTGCGCCTGCCCGACCTCTACACCCGCACGCATGCCGTCGCGAAGTCCGAGACGTTGGGCCTCATCCTCATCTTCGGTGGGCTCTTCTTCGTGCCCGGGCTGACCTGGGACACCGCGGTCCGCCTCGCCTTCGTGCTCGGCTTCAGCGTCCTCGCCAACCCCACCGCCGCCCACGCGCTCGTGCGCGCCGGACGGGAGTCCGGGGTCCGGCCGTGGGCGCGCAAGGGCGCGGTCAAGCCGCCACCGGAGGGTCTGACGTGATCCTCGAAGTCGACGTCCTGCTCTTCGTCATCGTCATCGTCACCGCGGTGCTCGCGCTCAAGGTGCGCGACCTCCTCGCGGCGGTGGCGCTGCTCGCCGCCTACAGCCTCCTCGTCGCGCTCATCTTCGCCGGCGCGGTCGCCGTCGATGTCGCGCTCGTCGAGGCGGTCCTCGGGGCGGGGGTCACCGGCGTGCTCTTCATCGCTGCGATCCTCACGACGAGTCGCCGGGCCGACGTCCTCGACTCCTCGCGGCGGCGCTGGTCGACCCTGCCGGTCCTCGCGGCGTTCCTCGCGCTCATGCTCTACGCGAGCACCGGGCTGCCCGACAAGGGTGACCCGCTCGCCCCGGCCCACCAGGGCGTCGGACCGGTCTACCTCGAGCAGTCCCTCGAGGACACCGAGACGCCGAACGTCGTCACCGCGCTGCTCGCGGACTACCGCTCGCAGGACACCCTCGGGGAGACCCTCGTCATCGTCACCGCCGCCCTCGGCGCCGCGCTCGTGCTGCGCGCCCGCGAGCAGGAGGAGCTCGGATGACCGGCGCCTACCCCAGCGAGGTCGTGCGCACCGTCGGCGGGCTCCTCAGCCCGTTCATCGCGATGTTCGGCCTCTACATCATCGCCCACGGCCACTACGGGCCGGGCGGTGGCTTCGCCGGCGGCGTCGTCCTCGCCGTCGGCGTGATCCTGCCCCGGCTCACGCTCGAGAGCCGCATCGCCTTCGGCTCGGTGTCGCGTGAGCTCGGCCCGCTCACCGCCGTCGCGGGCATGCTCGCCTTCGCCCTCACCGGCCTCGCCGCGGTGCTCGCCGGTGGCGCGTTCCTCGACTACGCCGCCGTCGAGGTCGGCGAGCTCGCCGCGAGCCGGCTGCGCTACCTCGGCATCCTCGTCGTCGAGGTCGCCGTCGGCCTCGCGGTCTTCGGCGCGATGGTGCTCATCTACGACGAGCTCGCGGGGAGTCCCGTCGATGGCTGAGTTCTTCGCCGACCGCTACGTCTACTTCTTCGTCCTCGCGCTGCTCTCGATCGGCCTCTACGGGATGTTCGCGATGCGCAACCTCGCGAAGAAGCTCGTGGGCATGACGATCTTCACGACGGCGATCTACCTCTTCTTCATCGAGGGCAGCGTCAAGGACGACGCGACGGCGCCGATCATCACCCCGGCGTACGGCGTCGACGCCACCCGCTACGTCGACCCCCTGCCGCACCTGCTCATCCTCACCGCGATCGTCGTCGGCGTGGGCATCGTCGGCGTCGGGCTCGCGCTGCTCGTCCGCATCTACCAGGCGCACGGGACGCTCGAGGAGAACGAGGTCGTCGCGCGGCTCTCCGGGTCACCGCGCGCCGGGCGTCGCGGCCATGCCCTCGACGAGCCGGCCCAGGCCTCCTCTGGCGGTGGGGACGACGGGGACGGGGAGGACGGCGCATGAGCGCGCTGCCGGTCCTCCTGCCGATCGTCCCGCTCATCGCCGGTGTCCTCGCGGTGCTCGTCGGCCTCTACCGACCCGCGGCCGCCCAGGTCGTGGCGACCCTCGGCATGGCCGGTGCGCTCGGCATCGCGCTCACGGGCCTGGCGCAGGTCATCGACGGCGCGCCGCTGCGCCACGAGGTCGGGGGCTGGCCGCCCCCCATCGGCATCGAGTACGTCCTCGACCCGCTGTCGGGCTTCCTCGCGGTCGTCATCGCCGGGATCGGCCTGCTCGCGGTGCTCTACCCCGCCAAGGCCGGGCTCGGCTTCGTGCCGAGGGCGGGGTTGCCGGCCTACGGGCTCATGTGCCTGCTCCTCACGGGGCTGCTCGGCGTCGTCGTGAGCGGCGACCTCTTCCACCTCTTCGTCTTCCTCGAGATCTACGCGATCTCGACCTATGCCCTCGTCGCCCTCGGTGGGGACCGCGCGGTCTTCGCGAGCTTCCGCTACCTCCTGCTCGGCACGGCCGGCAGCGGGCTCTACCTCCTCGGCGTCGGCTTCATCTACTTCATGACCGGCTCGCTGAACATGGCCGACGTCGCCGGCCTCCTGCCGGCGGTGGCCGACTCGCCCACGATCGCCGCCGCGGCGGCGCTCATCACCGTAGGCCTCGGCGTGAAGATGGCGCTCTTCCCCCTGCACGTGTGGCTGCCCGACGCCCACACCAACGCCCCGCCGGCGATCGCGGCGCTGCTCGCCGCGGTGCAGGTCAAGGCGGGCGCCTACGCGATCATCCGCATCAACTACGGAGTCTTCGGCCCCGGCCTCGTCGCCGACGACCTGCCGATCGCCGAGCTGCTGACGTGGTTCGGCGCGGCGGGGATCCTCGTCGGCTCGGTCATGGCGATCCTGCAGACCGACTTCAAGCGCCTGCTCGCCTACTCGACGGTCGCCCAACTCGGCTACATCGGGGTCGGCATCGGCCTCGCCAATCCCATCGCGCTCATCGGCGCGCTGCTGCACATCCTCAACCACGCGGTGATGAAGAGCGGGCTCTTCTTCATCGCCGGCGGGATCTACGCCCAGACGAAGATCAAGGAGATCCCGCGCATGAGCGGGCTCGGGCGCAAGATGCCCCTGCTCATGAGCGGCTTCGCGATCATGGCGGTGTCGATGGTCGGGTTGCCCCCCACTGCGGGCTTCATCTCGAAGTTCTACCTCGCCCTCGGCGCGATCGAAGGGGGTCGGTGGCCGGTCGCCGTCGTCATCGTCGGCTCGAGCCTGCTCACCGCGGTGTACTTCGTTCGGCTCATCGAGCGCATCTTCACCGGTGAGGTCACCGACCCCAAGCTCGAGGAAGCCCACGAGCCCGGCCCGCGCATCCTCGGGCCGGTCGTGCTCCTCGCGGGGAGCCTGCTCGTGATCTTCCTCGCCAACGTCTGGATCGTCGACGCGCTCCTCGCGCCGGTCGCCGAGACCCTGCTGCCCGGGCGCTGACCGTCCCGGGAGCCGCGTGCCCTCACGCTCCCGGTCCTCTGGGCCCGGCTGGCGTCCGGGCGGCCGGGCCCGGGGCACGGCGACCCGGTCACCCTGGCCGGGGACGTCCGCGTGGCGTGGCCCGACATCGCGACGCGTCGCCTCCCACCCCGCCGTCGGTGTTTACCGGGCCAAGATGTGGCAACACTCGACTACGACGAGTTGAGTCTGAGACTGTCAGATATAAGCCGAACCGAGTCGAGGAGGTTGACCATGGCACTGCTTCGTTGGGACCCGTGGGGTGAGCTCGCCTCGCTCCAGCGCGACATGAACGAGGCCTTCACCCGTTCGAGCGGCATGGGCCGCAGCGGCTCGCTCCTGCCGGCGATCGACGCCTTCCGCACCGACGACGGCACCGTCGTGCGCGTCGAGTTGCCGGGGATGAAGCAGGAGGACGTCGACGTCTCCGCCCACGACGGGATGCTCACGATCTCGGGTGAGCGCACCGTGGGCGACGAGGTCGCCGAGGACGCATGGATCCGCCGGGAGCGCGCCTACGGCCGCTTCGAGCGCAGCTTCAGCCTGCCGGAAGGCACGAACCCCGACGCCATCGAGGCGACGTTCGACGACGGCGTGCTCGAGCTGAAGATCCCGCACCCCGAGGAGCGCAAGCCGCGCAAGATCGAGATCGGCAAGGGCGTCATCGACGCCTAGCCCACGATCCGGCAGACCCACGCGCGGGTGGCCGTGAGGCCGCCCGCGCGTTCGCCTGCTCAGGGACCCTCGACGCGGCGCAGGCGGATCGGCCTCCTCGAGGCCTTCGCGGGCCGCACGGCGGCGTCGACGGCAGGCCTGCGAGCAGTAGCGCACCTCCTCCCAGTCGCGAGCCCATCGCCGCCGCCAGGTGATCGTCCGCCCGCACACCGCGCACGGCTTCGTCGGCGTGCTCACCGCAGCCCCGCGCGCTTGGCCCAGGCGGTGTAGGAGGTCACCGGGCCGCCGTGGGGCCGCACGAGCCAGCGCCACGGGTGCAGCGCGAAGGGTGCGAGCGCAGCGGCGCGTCGGCGCCATCCCGGCACCGGCGCGAACGTCGTCGCGAGCGCCCGGCCGGCGAGCGCCTCGGCCGGTGGCCCGCGCAGCACCTCGACCTCCCGCCGCGCCGCGAGGTCGGCGAGGCACTCGGCGAGGAAGACGAGGCGCTTGCCCGACAGCTGCAG
>SLNF01000152.1 GCA_007133145.1 Nitriliruptorales bacterium | reverse complement strand
ATTTCTCGGGCCGTACCCGCACCGGCTGACCGCCGGCGAGGAGGGCGGCGTTCGCCCGGTGCGCCACCCGTGCGCCACCGGCGCGTGCACGGTCCTCGCAAATTTCTTGCCCGCAGGGCTTGTCTCGGTCGCGCCCGCGCCCACCCGTCCCTCGCGTCCCGACGAGAGGAGACGCGAGGTGACCGCAACCGAGTCGACGCAGGCTGAGGGATGCCGCTGCCGGTGCTGTCGCTGCGCGACGTGCCGAGCCGAGGGCGAGCCCATCGCCGAGCGCTACGCGCGGCTGTGGGGCTCCTGCGACATCGCCTGATTCGCCGCTGTAGTCATTCCAAGGCCGAGGCGTACGCCGCCAGCGAGGACTTCCCCCGCCGCTGGCCCTGGAGGGGCGGCTCCGAGCCTTTCGGCGTCGCGGCGATGGCCTCTGGGAATGGCAAGCTGATGTGGCCCCAGGGTGACGGCAATGGACCCGGGAGTTGGCAGCCGTCGTCACTGTCAGGAAGAGCGGCGAGCTGTGGCGGCTGTCGCGCAAGCCCGAGGACCGCACCGTCCCGCCCCCGCAGCCCGCCGACCTGCGCGAGTCCGGCTCGATCGACGAGGACGCCGACCTCGTCGCGTTCATCGACCCAGACGACGTCGACGACCGCCAGTCGCCGACAAGGCGCGGCCGAGATCGTCGTCGCCAAGCGCCGCAACGGATCGACGTGCGAGGGCTGCAGACCGCGGCGGTGGTTGGCGTCCCAACCTACCCCGGCGGTCCCCGTCAACCGGCGCCGGTGGTGCGGCGGATGAAGGCGACCTCGTCGGGGTCGTAGGCGGTGCCGTCGGCGCGGAAGATGTCGTGGAACCACACCGTCGGCTCCGGCGCTCCGCGCGGTGAGCCCCACGCATGGTGGGTCTGCGAGCGGCCGGCAACGAGCCCCCAGTTGAGCGCACCCACCCGCTCATCACGCATGACCGTGAGGTGCGGGTCGAAGGTGCTGTGTAGTGGACGCGCCATGTACTCGGTGCACAGGATCGGGCGCCCGAAGGGCTGCAAGCACCGCAGCAGCCATTCGAGGTCGTGCACGGGGCCGTAGTGGTGGAAGCTCACGAGATCGGCCACGAGCAGTTGGAAGCGGTTCAGTTCCAGGAAGGCTGGGCTGAACTCCCAGATGCCAGTGACGAGGGGTTGGGAGACCCCGACGGAGCGCGCCCAGCGGAAGCTGTGCGCGAGCAGGGGCATGGCGTTGCCGATGAGCGCCTCGTTGCCGGGCTCGTTGTACAGGTCCCAGATGCGCACGCGCTCGTCGTCGGCGAAGTGATCGAGCACCCCGCAGACGTAGTCTTCGAGCCGGGGCCACTCGGCAGGATCCACGACGGCCTTGCTGCTGGGGCTCTGGAGCCACTGTGAGTTGTGCACGCCGGGGATCGGCTCCGGCTGCGGACCCCGGTGGGCGTAGTTGCGCCACACACCATCGAACAGGACGGGCATGACGCCGATGCCCCGCCGGTCCGCCGCGGTGAGGAACCGATCAAGGTGCTCGATGAGCAGCGTGGGCTCCTCCCACAAGAGGTCGTGGAGGAACACGCGCAGCGTGTTGAAGCCCAGCGAGCGCGCCAGCTCGAGTTCGTCTTCGATCGCGTCGAGGTCGAAGGTGTCCCGCTGCCACATCTCGAGTTGGTTGACCGCGTAGGCGGGAGCGTAGTTGCAGCCGACGAGCCACGGCTGCTTGGCGTACCACTCGTGTGTCCGCCGGTGGCTCCAACGGCCAACGCCCAGCGGATCCTCCTCGGTGGACAGGCGGGTGAAGGGGTTCGGCGGTGCCGTGCCGCCGGGGAGCAGCGCAGGGTCAGGGTCGGGAACCGCCGCCTCTGCACCAGCCCCGGTGGGGCCCGTGCCCTCGACCGCTGCGGGCTCCACCTCGACGATCGCGACGCCACGGTCCCTGGCGTAGTCAGAGGCGAGCGCGGTGACGATCGTGCCTGGCGCCACCTCGAGACGGGTCCGCCCTGCAGTCAGGGCATCCTCGACGTCCGCTGCCGTCACTGCCGGTCGTGACATCTGTGGCTCCTGTGCTTGGCCGTGGCTCTTGTGATGGGACTGCCCGCCGCACGCCTTGCAGGCTTCCGGCACTGCCGCCTCCAGAGTGACGACGTCGGCGACCTGCACGCCCCGCAAGATAGACGCGCCCCGGTGTCGGCACCGGGGCGCGTCGTTGGTCGGTGGCCCCGCAGCAGGGGCTGAGGTCCACCGACCGGCCGGGATCAGTCTCCTTCCGCTGGCGTGCCGAGTTCCTCGTTCATGCGCGCCTCGGCATCGGCGAGTGCGGCTGCCGGGTCCTTGTCGCCGACCCAGGTGGCTTGCAGCTCGTCCGCCAGCGCGTCCCACGCGCCGGCCCATCCCGCGACCGCGGGCACGAACACGGCGGTGTCGGCGGCATCGGCGTAGTTGTCGCGTTGAGGTGCGTCGTCGAGGGCGCCACCGGTCAGCACGGAGGTGCGGTTCGCGAGGTGGCCGGTGCCGGCTGCCCAGTCACCGACGCTCTCGTAGAGGTAGGAGACGAACTCGAGCGAGGCCTCGCGCAGCTCGTCGTCCTCGTTGCCCTCGGCGGGCAGGACCCACATGTGCGAGTCGCCCCAAAAGCCCGGCTGCTCGTAGAACACCGGCAACTCGAGCGCCTGGTACTCGAACTCCGCCTCGCGGACGTACTGGTCGACGACCCACGTTCCGTTGTGCAGCACCGCGACGTTCCCGGCCAGGAACTCCGACTGCGAGTCGGTGTAGCCCTGGGAGGGGTCGGACGCGGTGTCGGCGAGCTCGTTGAGCACGCGAAGGGCTTCCTGGCCCTCGGGGGTGTTGATCGTCGCGTTGCCGTCGGCATCGATCAGGCTGCCGCCCTGCTGGGCGACGAGGCCGAGGAACAGCCGGGCGCCGACCTGGAACTCGAACCAGTCCTGGGAGAAGTACATCGCGTCGGTCTCGCTCTGGATGGCCTCGGCCTGCTCGAACAGCTCGTCGATGGTCGTCGGCATGATGGGCTCACCATCGCCGTCGACCAGCCCAGCCTGGTCGAAGAGGTCGACGTTGACGTGCCAGAGGCTGCCGTGGATGTCGAAGGGGACCGCGTAGACATCGCCCTCGAAGATGGCGCCCTCCTGGGCAGGCTCGGTGTAGTCCGTGAAGTCGACCCCCACGGCGTCGAGGTCGTCGGCGATCGGCCGCAGCAGGTTGCGGCCGGCGAAGTCGGGCAGGCGATGGGAGTGCATGACCGCGACCTGCGGTGGGTTCCCGGAAGCGAACGTGGTCGACAGCTGGGTGTAGTACTGGTCCCAGACCGCACCACCGAGACGGTCGACGACGACGCCGTTGTCCGCTTCGTTGAACGCGTTGGTGAGGATCTGGATGACCTCGCACTCGTCGGTGGCTTCGGCGACGTCGGTCACACCCTCGGTGGACTCGTCGCAGTCGCCGAAGAACCTCGCGAGGCTGATGACGGTGTCATCCTCCCCGGCCTCCTCGGCGGCATCTCCGGCCTCCGCCGATTCGTCGTCGGTGGCGTCGTCGTCGGCGCACGCGCTGACGACGAGCGCGAGCACCAGCAGCAGCAGGATGGCGGTCAGGTGCCGTGTGATCCTCATGTGTTGCCTCCGTTCTCACGGACCAGGTCGGTCCGTCTACATCTCTTCGGTGTCGTGCCCAGCGCGCGCCGGGCCTGTGCTCGTGGTCGCATGTGCGGTCACTTTCCGCCGCTGCCGAGCGAGATGCCGCGGATCAGCTGCCGCTGGAAGATGATGAACAGGATCAGCAGCGGAAGGCTGGCCAGCACTCCGCGCGCCATGAGCGCTCCGAGCTCCGTGGCTTGGGCGAAGTTGCCTTGCAGCGACGCGAGGCCCGTGGTGACCGTGAACATCT
>SLNF01000217.1 GCA_007133145.1 Nitriliruptorales bacterium | reverse complement strand
GCGCCGCCACCGAGCGCGTCGGCGAAGTCCTCGCCGGTGGCGACGAAGGCCCGGTCGGCCTCGTCGAACACCGAGCGGGCGAGCGCAGCCCCGGTCGCGTAGCGGTCACGGCCGGAGATCCGCTCGATCTGCTCCTCGGTGTAGCCCTGGCCGACGAGGCCGTCGACCACCCCCTGGGTGAGCACCCCGGTACCCCCGACGAGCACGATCCGGTCGGGCTGGAAGACGTTGAGCGCCTCGACGGCCTCGCTGTGCAGGCCCTGCGGCACCGTGAGCAGCAGCGGCGCCCCGTCGCGCGCCGCGGCGGGCACCGCTGCGAGCGAGTCAGGGAAGTTCTGCCCCGTGGCGAGGTAGACGGTGTCGACCTCGGCGGGATCGAAGCAGTCGAGGGCGAGGAGCTTGGCGGTCTCGTAGCGGGTGGCGCCGGCCTGGCGCTCGACCTCCACGGTGGGGGCGAAGGCCTGCGTGACGTTCGTGCTGACCGCGCTCGTCCCACCGGCCACGACGACCTTCGACGGCGCGAAGCGCGCATCGACGTCGTAGACGGGCGCGGGCGGCGACGCGAGCACGCCCGCCTCGAAGGCGTCGGCGGTCGCCGCTGCCATCGTCGTGGTGGGGGTGAGCAGGACCGGCGCGCCGACCTCGGCGGCGCAGGCGCCCGCGGCGAGCGCGTCGGGGAAGTTCTCCCCGGTCGCGAGGTAGACGGTGTCGACGCCGGCGGGGCTGAAGGCGTCGAAGGCCGTGAGCGCAGCGGTCTCGTACCGGTTCTGCCCGCCGATGCGCTCCGCGGTCCGCTCGGATGCGGCCGCCGGCGGTGCGGGCACGAGTGCGAGCAGGAGCGCGAGCGCGAGCAGCGCGCTGAGCGTCCCCAGCAGGCGAGGTCGGGTGGCAACGAGCATGAGGGCTCCTCCGTTGGTCGAGCCGCCGCCCGCCCGCTCGCGCGCAGCGACGCATGATCAACGAGGAGTTGAGCACTCAAGGTGTCCCGCTCGTGTCCCGGCCATGGGGCGTCGTCGTGCCGGCGGCCTCTACGGAACGTCGCTCCCCGGCGCACGGGGAGGGGAGCCGGCCGTCGCGGCTCCAGCTCCCCTCCCGTGGCGACGTCGGCCTGCGGTCAGTCGAACGCCGCGGCGTTGATGCGCGGGTTCGTCGCGAGCGTGCCGAGCCCGACGTCGGCCATCGCCGTGCCGTCGGCGTTGACCCGGTACACCCGGCTGACGTTCGCGACGTTGTCGGCATCGAGGTCAGCCTCGGTGAACACGAGCGTGTCGCCGTCGGGGGTGATGTCGACGACCGCGGCGGTGAACCCCGACCGGAGCATGTCGGGCGTGACGACCTCCTCGATCGCCCCCGAGTCCGCGTCGACGAACGAGACCGCACTGTCACCGCCGTACCCGCCGGTGGCGACGATGAGACGCTCCCCATCCGGGTGCCAGCGCTGGAGCTCGTGGCGATCAGGGTCCTCGTCGAGGAGCTCGGTGGCCTGGCCCGTGGCGAGGTCGACGACGAAGAGCGTCGCCGCCGGCCTCGGGTCGTCGTCGTCGGGGTCGACCGCGCGGGCGAAGGCCGCACGCGTGCCGTCGGGGGAGACGCTCATCGAGCGCAGCCGTCCCTCATCCTCGGCGGCGTAGACGAGATCGCCTGCCGCCCCGGGCGTGTCGGGGTCGAGCCTGCGCAGCTCCGGCGGTGCGTCCTCCTCGACGCGCACGACGAGCACGTCACCGTCGGGCAGGAACTGTGGGGAGCTGTAGGCGACCCCGTCGGGTGCGGTGAACTCGGTCACCTCGCGGTCGAGCGTCGTGAGCCCCGCCCGCGGCGCACCGTCGTCGGGATCACAGGTCCAGGCGATGACGCCCCCGTCGGGGCTCCAGTCCCACGGCCGCACGATGCATTGCGACGCCGACGCGAAGTCCGACAGTCGCTCCACGTGCTCGTTGCCGATCCCGGTCGCCGAGAGGTCACCGACGGGCGAGGCGAGCCCCTCGGCGCGGGCGAAGGCGACCTGGTTGCCCTGCGGGCTGATGGTGCCGTTGATGTCGTACAAGCCGCTGCGCTCGTCGCTGATGCGCCGTCGATCGGAGCCGTCGAGCCCCGCCGCCCAGAACTGCTGGGAGCCCGGCGTGGAGACGTCGGTGTAGATGAGCTCGGGCAGGTCGGTGTCGAGGTCACGCTCCACCTCGGCGCTGATCGCCGCCTCCCCACCGAGCAGGACGCTGTCGGCCGCGCCGATCGTCCCCAGGGCCTGGCGCACCACCGCAGGCACGAACCCGCTGCGGGTGAGCAGCAGGGGCACGTCGAGGTGCCCGGCCGCGGCCCCGCCGGCGAGCGCGTCGGCGAAGCCCTCCCCGGTCGCGAGGTAGACCTTCTCGGGGGGGTCGAACATGTCGCCCGGGAAGGCCGTCTCGGGAGGGTCGAACATGTCGCCCGGGAAGGCGGTCGTCGCGATCGTCGCGCCGGTGGCGTAGCGGTCGCGACCCGCGAGGCGTTCGACCGTGTCCTTGCCACTCTTGATGAGGAGGTCATCCTCGACCGCCTCGCCGAGGGCCGCGGGGCCTCCCACGAGGAAGACCGTGTCGGGCGAGAACGCCTCGAGGCCCTCTTGCGCCTCGGGGTGCAGGCCATCGGGACCGGTGAGCAGCAGCGGGGCATCGGCCCGGGCGGCAGCGGGCACCGCGGCCAACGAGTCGGCGAAGTCCTCGCCGGTGGCGAGGAACACCGTGTCGACGGCGTCGGCGTCGAAGCAGTCGAGCGCGAGCTCCTTCGCGGTCTCGTAGCGGTTGGCGCCGGCCTTGCGCAGCACCTCGACCCCCGGGTCGAAGTTCAACGACACGGTCTCGCTCACGGCGCTCGTGCCGCCGGCGATGATGACGCGGTCCGGACTGAACCTGTCCTCACCACCGCTGCCGCCGGTCAGCGCCTCGTCGCTGAAGGCGGCGGCGGTGGCGTCGGGCAGCGTGTCGGGGCGGGTGAGCAGCACCGGCGCCCCGCCGTCGGCGGCGCACGCGCCGGCGGCGAGCGCGTCGGCGAAGCCTTCCCCGGTGGCGAGGTAGACGGTGTCGACCTCGTCGGGGTCGAAGGCGTCGAGCGCGATCGCCGCCGCGGTCTCGTAGCGGTCGAGGCCGGCGATCCGCTCGGCGCTGCGCTCGTCGGCACCTGCCGGCGTCGCGGGAATGAGCGCGAGCGCGATGGCGAGGGCGAGGATCACCGCCACCGTGCTCGTGCTCCGGGTCATCGTGGGTGCTGGCATCGGATCCCTCCAATCTCCTTGGCCAGTGCGGCGTCTCCGCTGACGCCGCGCTGGCACGCCAAACACCGTTAGTGAAACGCAAAGGGTGTCCCGAAGGTGTCCCGAGCCGCAGGCACCCCACAGCGGACGGAGGCGCCGCCACGAGGTCCGGTCAGCGCCCCCGCGATGCCCGCCCAGCCGCGCCGACGCGCGCGGCGGCGTGGGCACGGCGCACGTCTCAGCCCGACACGAGGCCGCTCAGCGCAGGACGAGGGCGTCCTCGTCCGCGTCGACGACGACGGTGTCGCCCTCGTCGTAGCGCCCGTCGAGCAGCGCGAGGGCGACCTTGTCCTCGAGCTCCTTGCGCAGCACGCGCTTGAGCGGCCGCGCCCCGTAGACGGGGTCGTAGCCGCGCGCGGCGAGCCAGTCCTTCGCCGCGTCGCTGACCTCGAGGCCGAGGTCGCGCTGGGCGAAGCGCTCGGCGACCCGGCGCAGTTGCACGTCGACGATCTGCCGCAGCTCCTCACGCCCGAGACGCTCGAAGATGAGGACCTCGTCGAGGCGGTTGAGGAACTCCGGCCGGAAGTGGCTGCCGACCGCGGCCATGACCTGCTCGCGGATCGCCTCGGTCGAGGCGTCGGGGTCGAGGATGTACTGGCTGCCGAGG
>SLNF01000104.1 GCA_007133145.1 Nitriliruptorales bacterium | reverse complement strand
GCGAGGAGTCGCTCGTCGTCAGCGGGTCGTAGTAGCGGTAGTTGCGCCGCTTCTGCTCACGGGTGAAGCGCTCGCCGAGCAGGAACATCGCGAGGACGACGTCGGCCTGCTTGATGACCTGATGGCGGTAGATCACGAGCGGGTGGTAGTGCAGCAGCAGGGGGTAGCGGTCCGGCGGCGTCGACTCGAAGTCCCAGATCTCGCGGTCGAGGAAGTGCTCGTCCTGGGGGTGGACCCCGCGCTCCTCGTCGAAGGGGACGTGCATCGCCGCCGCGGAGCGCTCCCACGCGGTGATCTCGGCGTCGCCGAGGCCGAGGTCCTCGCAGACGATCTCGTAGCGCACGGGGTCGTCGACCTTGAGGGCGCGCAGGACGGTCGCGGCGTAGGCGAGGTTCATCGCCGCCATGAGGTTGGTGAAGGTGTTGTCGTTGACGACCGTCGTGTACTCGTCGGGCCCGGTGACGCTGTGGAGGTGGAAGGCGTCGTCGTCGCCGTTGTGGAAGCCCAGGTCGGTCCACAACCGGGCGGTCTCGGCGAGCATCTCCGCGCCGGCCTCGGCGAGCAGGGCGGTGTCGCCGGTGACCTCGACGTAGTGCTTGAGCGCATAGGCGATGTCGGCGTTGAGGTGGTACTGCGCGGTGCCGGCCTGGTAGTAGGCGCTGGCTTCCTCGCCGGTGATCGTGCGCCAGGGGAAGAGCGCGCCGTCGTGGTCGAGCTCGTGGGCCCGCTCGCGGGCGGCGTCGAGCATCGAGTAGCGGAAGCGCAGGAGGTTACGGGCGATCCGCGGCGCCGTGTAGGTGAGGAACGGCATGACGAAGATCTCGATGTCCCAGAAGTAGTGGCCCTCGTAGCCGTGGCCCGACAGCCCCTTCGCGGGGATCCCCGTGCCTTCCGCGCGTAGGCTCGCCTGCATGAGTTGGAAGAGGTTCCAGCGCACCGCCTGCTGGACCTTCGCATCGCCTTCGACGACGACGTCGCTCGAACGCCAGAAGTCGGCGACGTCCTCGATCTGATCCTCGACGAGGCTGTCCCAGCCCACGCGCAGCGCGCGGTCGAGCGTGCGCTCGCAGCGGTCGGCGAGCTCGTCGGCGGGTACCGCCCGGGAGGTGTGGTAGCTCGCGTACTTCTCGAGGCGGATCGGCTCGCCCTGCTGCGCCTCGACGGTGTAGATGACCTTGCCGAGGTCGGCCGAGACCTCGCGCTCGGCACGGTAGGTGCAGCGGGTGTCCATGCGGTGCTCGATGCCGCAGCCCAGCGTCATGCCGCTATGGGCCACCCGGTAGCCGAGCACGATGCGCTCGTCGTCGTGGCGGATGGACTTGCTCTCGAGCAGGCGATGGTCGAACTGGCGGGTCGTCCGCGGGTCGAACTGCTGGCGGACCGGGTCGTCGGGGGCGGTGGCGTCACCGCGGTTGAGCAGCTGTGAGCTCAGGACCACCGGCGCGTCGGCGTTGAGGACCGTCACCTCGTAGCTGATCGCCCCGAGGTGGCGGTGGCGCGTCGAGACGAAGCGCTCCGAGCGCACGCGCACGCGCTTGCCCGACGGCGTCTCCCAGACGAGCTCGCGGGAGAGGACGCCCCGGCGCATGTCGAGGCTGCGCTCGTAGTGCTCGAGGTAGGCGGTCGGCAGGTAGAGCGGCTCGTCGTCGACGTAGAGCTTGATGATCTTCGCGTCGGGCACGTCGATGATCGTCTGCCCCGTCTGGGCCAGCCCGTAGGCCTCCTCGGCGTGGACGATCTGCCACTGCTCGTGGAAGCCGTTGACGAACGTGCCGTGGTCGTGGATCGGCCGTCCCTCCTCGGGATTGCCCCGGAAGCCGAGGTAGCCGTTGCCCACTGCGAAGAGGGTCTCGGTGCGGCCGAGGAGCTCCCGGTTGAAGCGACGCTCGGTCAGGCGCCACTCATCGGTCGGGAAGTCGTGCTCGGGCAGGAGGACGGGCTCGCGGCTCTTCATGCGCGGTCGCCTTTGCGATCCGTGGGCCAGGGGCGGCACGAGTCTGCACCAGGCGTCGCGCCGGCGCGAAGCGTCCCCGGCTCGCGTCCTCGCCCCGCCGTGTGGTGCCCTACCCACGGCTGCCCGGCACCCGGGCCGCGCGCGCCGCCGAGCAGAGGAGCGACGATGTCCTACGAGCTGCCGTCCGACGCCGCTGCGCTGCTGCGGGAGGGCCTGGAGGGCGGACGCGGCGTCGTCGCGCTCACCGGCGCGGGGGTCTCCGCGGCCTCGGGGATCCCGACCTTCCGCGGGCCGCGGGGGCACTGGACCGACCTGACCGGGGGACGCACACCACAGGAGCTCGCGACCCTCGAGGCGTTCCAACGCGAGCCCGAGGTCGTCTGGGCCTGGTACCTCGAGCGCCTCGCGTCATGCCGCTGGGCGCGGCCCAACGCCGCCCACCACGCGCTCGTCGAGCTCGAGGGCCTGCTCGGCCCGCGCTTCCGGCTCATCACCCAGAACGTCGACGGGCTCCACGGCCGCGCCGGCAGCGAGCGGGTCTTCGAGGTCCACGGCAACCTCGAGCGCTGCCGCTGCGTGGAGGACTGCGGTGTCGGGCTGCTCGCGCTGCCCGCGCGGCTCGTCGCCCTCGCCGAGGTCGACGCGGTCGCCTCCGCCGACGGCGACCTCGCCGCGGGGGCCCGCGAGGCGCTGTCCTGTCCAGGCTGCGGGGCCTGGCTGCGCCCCCACGTCCTCTGGTTCGACGAGGTCTACGACGAGGAGCGCTTCCGCTTCACCTCGAGCCTCGCCGCCGCCTCCGGTGCGGGGCTGCTCCTCGTCATCGGCACGAGTGGCGCCACGACGCTGCCCCAGCTCGTCGTGCGCGAGGCCCTGCGCGTCGACGCCGTCGTGCTCGACTGCAACCCCGAGGACAACCCCTTCGGCGAGATCGCCGAGCGGATCCCCCGCGGCATGGCCCTGCGCGCCCCCTCCGACGAGGTGCTGCCCGCCCTCGTCGCCGAGGCGCGTCGGGCGGCCGGGCGCCGGGGCTGAGTCGCCGGCGGCCTCAGCGCCGGCGCCGGGAGACCATCCGCACCGCCCGTCCGTGGTCGACCTGGTCGGTCTCCGGTGGCAGGCGCACGAGGCCATCGTCGTGGGCGAGGCCGAGCGCGACCCAGGCGCAGGCGGTCGCGTCGAGCACGTCGTCGGTGGCCGCGGAGCCCACCGCGCTGCCGACGGGGACCTCGAGGCCGACCTCGGCGAGCAGGGCGAGGCGCTGACGCACCCCGTCGTAGCTGCGCTTGCGCGCGAGCGCCGCGCCGTGCGCCAGGCTGCGGAAGACGACCTCGGGGTGGGTCTCCCAGATCGTGAGCGCCCCTGCGGCGAGCAGACGGTCGGCCTCGGCGATCTTCTCGCAGATCCGCCACGTCTGCTGGCTGATCCCCTTGCCGGTCGTGTCGCGCGCCAGGGCGCTCGCGCCCGCATGGTCGAGGACCTCGCCGGCGTGCAGGGCGTCGACGAGGCGACGAGGCGGTGAGGCGAAGACGCTCGAGGCCGCCCCGCGCAGGGCCACGCGCGCCGCGGCGTCGGCCTCGCGCACCGGTGCGTCGACGAGGCCGATGGGGATGTCGACGGCCACGGGGACCGCGCCGGCCCACGCGGCGGCGTCGGCCAAATGCGGCAGGACGGCCGCGTCGAGCACGCCGTCGTCGGCGGAGGCGGCGACGACGACCCAGCCCTGCCGGCAGCCGTCGGCGCCGACGGCCTCGACGGCCATGCCCGCCTAGCCCGCCAGCGCGGCGTCGACGACCCCGCGCGCCTCCCCGAGGATGCGGTCGAGGTGCGCGGCGTCGTGGAAGCTCTCGGCGTAGATCTTGTAGACGTCCTCGGTGCCCTAGGGGCGAGCGGCGAACCAGCCGCCGGCGGTCACGACCTTGAGGCCGCCGATGGGCGCGTCGTTGGC
>SLNF01000259.1 GCA_007133145.1 Nitriliruptorales bacterium | reverse complement strand
GGGGTGACCATGCGGGCGTGTCGCCTCCGCGGCTGGCCGCCTCGCCCCCGGTAGGGTCGCGGCCGTTGGCGACGCGGCGACACCCCGGCTGGGGCCGGCCGCCGCGACCCACGCCGCCGCTGCCGCGGGCCGCCTTTGCGACGCAGCAGGCCAGGCAAGACGACCGCTCCCAGCCCCCGTCGGGCTGTCGCGTCATGGCGCCGCGACGGCCCGGTGGCCCGTGAGAAGGCGACGAGACCATGACGCCGACGACGACCCGCTCGACCCTACGCCCCGGCGCGGCCGTGGCGCTCCTCGCGCTGCTGCTGGCCGTCGCGCTGCCGCCGGCCGGCGCTGAGGCCGGTGAGCGCTTCGAGGCCGAGCGCGTGCTCTTCGAGCACATCAACGAGGAGCGGCGCGACCGTGGCCTCGCCTTGCTCGCCGGCGACGGCCACCTCGCGGGGGTCGCGCGGGCCTGGAGCGAGCACATGGCCGCCGAGGGCGCACTGTCGCACAACCCCGCCCTCGCGACCGAGGTCACCATCGACTGGGCGGCGCTCGGCGAGATCGTCGGCTACGGCCGCCGGCACGGGGCCAGCGTCAGCGAGCTCGCCGTCGACCGTTTCGAGGCGTTCATGGCCAGTCCTGCCCACCGGGCCTCGATCGTCGGCGCCTACGACCGCGTCGGCG
The DNA here is from genome assembly GCA_007133145.1 of Nitriliruptorales bacterium. Taxonomy (GTDB): domain Bacteria; phylum Actinomycetota; class Nitriliruptoria; order Euzebyales; family Egibacteraceae; genus T1Sed10-49. The sequence continues at coordinate 3,267 of SLNF01000259.1, read as the reverse complement.
TCGGCGCGGTCATCGACGACGCCGGCAGGCTCTGGGTCACCGCGGTCTTCGCCGCGGTCCGCGCCGGCGCACCGCCGCCCGAGCCCCACGCCGCCGACCCGCAGGCCCACGAGGCTGGCGAGGCGGCGGTGGCCCGCGGGCTCGCGGCCTCCGCGGCGACCTTCGCCGACGGCGGTGCGGAGCACGTCGTGCTGGCCCGGGCGGAGCTCTTCGCCGATGCCCTCGCGGGCGCGCCGCTGGCGGGCGGGCAAGGGCCGATCCTGTTCACCCCCGGCGCGGACGTCGAGCTCGGGTTGCGCGCGAGCGTGGCCGCCGAGATCGCGCGGGTCCTGCCCGGGCAGGGCACCGTCTACCTCCTCGGCGGTGAGCGCGCGCTGTCGGCGGGGGTCGAGCGGGAGCTTGCCACCGCCGGCTACGACGTCGAGCGCATCGCCGGCGCCGACCGCGTCGCCACCGCGCTGGCGATCGCCGAGGTCGTCGTCGCGCGCGACGGCGCGCCCGAGCAGGTCGCCATCGCGCGCGACTGCGACTGGGCCGACGCCGCGGTGGGGGGTGCGTGGGCGGCGCACGCCGGCGCGCCGGTGCTGCTGACCTCCAAGGACGGCCTCGACGACGACGTCGCCGCGTTCCTCGCCGCCCACCAGCCCGCCTCCCGCGTCGGGCTCGGTGGCCCCAAGGCGCTGGCCGGCGACGTCGTCGACGCCGCGGAGGCCCGGCGGGTGGCCGGCGCCGACCGGGCCGCCACGAGCGTGGCGATCGCCGAGGAGCTCTGGGACTGCACCCCGGCGTCGCCGTGCGCCGGCGTCCACCTGCTGCGGGGCGACGGCGACCACGCCTGGGCCAGCGCGCTGGCGGCGGCCGCGGCCAGCGTCGAGGCGGGCGCGCCCCAGCTGCTCGTCGCCGACCACCCACCGGAGGTCGTCGCGACCTACCTCACCGACCTCGGCCTCGACGCCGATGCGGTCACCGCCGCCGAGGACGTGCCCGACGACGTGCTGGAGGCGTTGCGCCAGCCGCTGTACTGACCTCGGTCGCCGGCGGAGCCGCGCCCGGCCACGAGCCAGTCTCCCGCGGCCACCGCCGCCCGAGGCGTCCGTTGACCGCGCGGGGTGTCCGGTCGGGCGTGGCAGAACATTGCCCACAAGGACGCGCTTCTGTAGGGTCAGCAGTAGTTGCCCAGCGTGGGTGCGCGACGCCGTGCCGTCTTGGCCATGACACATCATCGGTGGCCAAGACGGGTAGGCCTCGCCCCAGCCCACGCACGAGACGGGCAATGAGCAACCGACCGGAGGCGACTGGCGCATGCGGGTGCGAGGCGGGGAGGCCGACACGGTCGCAATCCCCACGCCGTTCCTGCCGCAACCCCTAACGATTCGGGGCGCTGCGCCGTCACAGCACCGGAGAGCAGAGGTCCACCGTCACCGAGGCGGAAGGAGGCTGGCACCCGGGACGACCTGGTCATCAGCATCGCTGACGGCTTGCGTCAGGATGCGCGCGCTAGGAACTGCACGACGTTCGTAGTGGCCCATCCACCATCCGCCGTTCCGAAGCGGCACGGCAGAAGGAAGGAACGACTGGGTGCCACGCCCCCTCAAGTTGCGGGAGCCCGTGAGGGTGCACCGCCAGCGGACCGAAGCATCGACCCGCTGTTTGCTCATATGGATGCAACAGGAGGAAAGATGAGTACATCCGTAACGCGCGTACCCGCGCGCCTCATCGCCGCGCTCGCCGCGCTCGCGATGGTGGCGTCGATGGTCGCGATCGCCCCCGCGATCTCCGCGCAGGAGAACGACGAGGGACCCGAGATTGTCCGCGTCGACGGAGCGAACCGCTTCGACACCGCCGCGCAGGTCGCGGCGCTGACCTATGAGGACGGCGCCAGCGACGTCATCGTCGCCGCCGGCTTCAACTTCCCCGACGCCCTCGCGGCCAGTGGTGTCGGCGGCCTCGTCGACGCCCCGATCCTGCTCGTCAACGACGTGCTCGACACCGTGCCGGAGGAGACCGCCTCCGCGCTCGAGGACCTCGACCCCGACACCGTGCACATCGCCGGTGGCCCCGTGGCCGTCAGTGAGGCCATCGAGGACGAGATCGCCGACGCCGGCGACTGGGACATGAACCGCTTCGCGGGCGCCGACCGCTTCGAGACCGCCGCGCTCATGGCCGACGTGTTCGAGCCTGAGGACGTCGCGGGCAGCACCGCGATCGTCGGCACCGGTTTCGTGGCCGCCGACTCGCTGTCGGCCGGTCCGCTGGCGCACTTCGGCCCGCACCCGATCCTGCTGTCCAACACCGACTCGCTGCCTGAGGCCACTGCCGACGCGCTGGAGGACCTCGAGATCGAGACCGTGCTCGTCCTCGGTGGCGTGAACGCCATCAGCGAGGCCGTCGCCGACGAGATCGAGGCGCTCGACAGCGTCGAGACCGTTGCCCGCGCCGCGGGTGCCAACCGCTTCGAGACCGCGGTGGAGATCACCGAGTTCGAGGAGTTCTCCGGCGGCGAGCGCGTGATGCTCGCGACCGGCTTCGGCCCCGACAACGTCCCCGCTGACGCCCTCGCGGGCGGCCCGCACGGTGGCGTCTTCGGTGCGGAGCTCCTGCCGATCAACGACGTGCGCGACGAGCTGCCCGAAGCGATCGCCGAGTACCTCCGGTCGATCGCTGAGGACCTCGAGCTCATCGTCGTGCTCGGTGGCGAGGCCGCCGTGTCCGCCGACGTGGCTGCCGCCGCCCAGGCTGCTGGCACGTTCGTGCCCGACGAGTTCACCTTCACCTACCTCGACGGGCCTGACGTCCTCGAGACCGACGAAGAGCGCGGAGACCTCGAAGACAACGAGAACATCCTCGTGCTGAGCGACGGTACGGCCGTGTCGACATTCCAGTTCTCGGTGCCCGAGGACGACTTCTTCGTCGAGAACAACCCCGTCTCCTTCGCGGTGTTCGCAGCTGCGCTCGAGACCGGCGCGACGCTCGAGGTCGAGGAGACCGTGGAGGGCTTCGCCCACAACCTCATTGAGGCCGAGCTGGTCCTCGAGGGCGTCGTTGGCAACGGCGATCCTGGTGAGACGGGTTTCGCAATCGTTGACGCCCCGTCCGGTTTCGTCCTGCAAGAGGTGACTAGCGACATCTTCGCTGGCTCCGGTGCCAACGAGTACACCGTCGACGGTGAGGACGTCACCCAGGCGGAGTTCTTGGATAACATCAGCGTCGGCGACAACCTCCAGGCTGAGGTGCTCGTCGTGGGCGACGACGACACTAACTTCAGTG
>SLNF01000173.1 GCA_007133145.1 Nitriliruptorales bacterium | reverse complement strand
TCGCCGCCGAGCTCGAGGGGCTCGAGGGCGCCGACATCACCGTGGCCTCCAAGGAGTTCACCGAGCAGGTGATCCTCGGGCAGATGCTCGTCATCGCCCTCGAGGACGCCGGTGCCGACGTGACCGACGAAACGAGCCTCGCGGGCACCGCCGTGGTGCGCGAGGCCCTCGAGACCGGGGAGATCGACGCCTACTGGGAGTACACCGGCACGGCATGGGCCGACATCTACGGTGAGACCGAGATCATCGAGGACCCCGACGACCTCCTCGCGCAGGTCGCCGAGCGCGATGCCGAGGCCGGCATCGTCTGGGGCGAGCGCGCGGAGTTCGAGAACTCCTACGGGATCGCCCAGAGCCAGGCCGTCGCCGACGAGTTCGGCGTGACGACGCTGTCGGAGCTCGGCGAGCTCGCCGAGGAGAGCCCCGAGGACGCGACGCTCTGCGTCGCCGAGGAGTTCGCCACGCGGGACGACGGGCTGCCCGGCATGACCGCCCACTACGACATGGACCCCACGGTCCCCGAGCCGCTCGACGAGGGGATCATCTACACCGAGGTCGCCGACGGGCCGGACTCGACCTGCAATTTCGGCATGGTCTTCACCACCGACGGGCGCATCGCCGCCCTCGACCTCGAGCTGCTCGATGACGACGAGAGCTTCTTCCCCGAGTACAACCCGGCGATCACCGTGCGCGAGGAGGTGGCCGAGGAGTACCCCGAGCTCATCGAGCTCGCCAACGAGATCATCGCCACGATCGGCTTCGACGAGATGCAGGAGCTCAACGCCCGCGCCGACGAGGAGGGCATCCCGCCCGAGGACGTCGCGCGTGACTGGCTCGAGGAGCAGGGCATCATCGGCTGACGCCTGCGCCCGCCCCCGCCGGGTCGACGAGACGCACCCGGCGGGGGGCAAGCGAGACGAGGGAGGTCGCGTCGTGACGCCGCTGGGATCCGACACCCGCTTCGTCGACGTCCTGCCTCTCGGGCTGTGGCAGGCCAACTGCTACGTCCTCGGCGACCTCGAGGCCGGTCGGGCGGTCGTCGTCGATCCAGGCCAGGACGGCGGGTCGGCGGTGCGCCGCCTCCTCGACGAGCGTCGCGTGGCCGCCGAGGCGATCCTGCTCACCCACGGCCACCTCGACCACGTGTGGGCGGTGCCCGAACTCGCCGAGGCGCTCGACGTCCCGGTGCTCCTGCACCCCGAGGACCGCTGGCTCTGGGACGATCCCGCCGCCGGGCTCGGACTCGACCCGGTCCTCCTGCGTCGTGAGCTCGGGCTCGACTGGGACCCACCGACCGAGCGCCTCGAGGCGCTCGGTGACGGCCAGCGTCTCGCCTTCGCCGGCCTTCCCCTCGAGGTGCGCCACACCCCGGGGCACACGCCGGGCTCCTCGGTGTTCCTGCTCACCGACGTCGGTGGCGCGGAGCCGCTGCTGCTCTCCGGCGACCTGCTCTTCGCCGGCTCGGTGGGCCGGACCGACCTGCCGCGAGGCTCGGAGGCCACGCAGTGGGCCTCGCTGCGACGCTGCATCCTGCCGCTCGAGGACCGCACCCGCGTGGCCCCCGGCCACGGGCCGCAGACCACGATCGGCGCTGAGCGCACGACGAATCCCTTCCTCCTGGCAATCTCCTGAAGCAGGCGACACACCGGCGGATCCGGGGTGGCCCAACGGCCAGGTCACCTGTCCGGATGGGCCTTGTACGTGAGGAGCCGCTATCGTGGGGCCATCTGTGACTCCCACCGGCAAGTGTCGCGCGCCAAGGGTTGGCGCCGGCAGAGAGGACGATGGGTCATCACCATGAGCGCGATCAAGGCTGAGCATTTGTTCAAGGTCTTCGGGCCGAGCCCGAAGAAGGCCGTGGAGCCGCTCCGGGACGGCGAGGACCGCGACGAGCTGTTCCGGCGGACCGGCAACCTCGGCGCCGTCGTCGACGCGAGCTTCGAAGTCGAGGCGGGAGAGCTCTTCGTCGTCATGGGGCTGTCGGGCTCGGGCAAGTCGACCCTCGTCCGCAATCTCAACCGGCTCCAGGAGCCCACCGCCGGCAGGATCTTCATCGAGGGCACCGACATCAGCGAGCTCGATGACGAGTCGCTGCGCAAGCTGCGTTCGGAGCGCATCAGCATGGTGTTCCAGAGCTTCGCGCTCTTCCCGCACCGCTCGGTCCTCGACAACGCCGCCTACGGTCTCGAGGTGCGCAGGGTCAACGAGGACGAGCGCTACGAGCGGGCCGAGGAGGCCCTCGCCAGCGTCGGGCTCAAGGGCTGGGGGCACAAGAAGCCCCATGAGCTCTCCGGTGGGATGCGCCAGCGCGTCGGGCTGGCCCGGGCGCTCGCGACCGACGCGCCGATCATGCTCATGGACGAGCCGTTCAGCGCGCTCGACCCGCTCATCCGCCGTGACATCCAGTCCCAGCTCATCGAGCTCCAGCGCGAGCTCGACAAGACCATCATCTTCATCACCCACGACCTCAACGAGGCCATGCGCCTGGGGGACCGCATCGCGGTGATGAAGGACGGGCGCATCGTGCAGAACGACACGCCCGAGGAGATCCTCAACCACCCCGCCGACGCCTACGTTGCCGACTTCGTCCAGGACGTCGACCGCTCGCGGGTCATCACCGCCGCGTCGGTCATGGTGGAGCCCGTCCACACGGTGAGTCCACGGCACGGGCCGAAGGTCGCGATGCTCCAACTCAAGGAGCACCAGGCCACCGAGCTCTACGTGCTCGATCGCGGGCAGCGACTCGCGGGGGCGATCCGCGACAAGGACGCCCAGAGCGCCGCCGAGCGGGGCGAGGTCACGATCGAGGGCGTCGTCCACCAGGACTACGAGGTGGCGGAGCCGGAGACGCCGATCTCCGAGCTCCTCACCCTCGCCGCCGAGCAGACGCTGCCGATCGCGATCGTCGACGAGGGCAAGCTGCTCGGCGTCCTGCCGCGGCCGCAGATGCTCTCCGCGCTCGGCATCCCTGCCGAGGCCGAGGAGCTGGCGAAGCAGCACGTCGTCAACGAAGGCGTGGACGCGCCCGAGCAGGAGGGAGCCAGCGAGCGCGGCGCCGTCGATGCCGACCCGGCCGGTGATTCCGAGAGTGAGGAGCCCACCCATGTTTGAGGTCTCCGAGGTCTTCCGCGTCCCCGTCGGTGAGTGGTTCGACTTCTTCATCCGCGACGTCCTCATCGGGTACTTCGGGTGGCTCTTCGACGGGCTCCGGACGGTCATCAGCGCCGTCATCGACGCGCTCGCCGCGTTCCTGCTCCTCCCACCCTCCCTCGTCTGGATCGCGCTCTTCACGATCCTCGCCTGGCGACTACGGGGCACCGGCTTCGCCGTCTTCACCCTCCTCGCGTTCCTGCTCATCGACTCGATGGGGCAGTGGGGCACGACGATGCTCACGCTCGCGCTCATCCTCGTCGCGACGTTCCTCGCCGTCATCATCGCGCTGCCGGTCGGCATCGCCGCGGCGCGCAACGACGCGGTGAGCGCCTTCGTCCGCCCGGTGCTCGACTTCATGCAGACCCTGCCGGCGTTCGTCTACCTCATCCCCGCGGTGTTCCTGCTGCGGACCGGCACGCCGCCGGCGCTCCTCGCGACGCTGATCTTCGCGATCCCGCCAGGCGTGCGGCTCGCCGAGCTCGGCATCCGCGGGGTCGACACCGAGGTCGTCGAGGCCGCCGAGGCCTTCGGCGCGAGCAAGCGCCAGATCCTCTGGCGCGTGCAGGTCCCCCTCGCGATGCCCGCGATCATGCAGGGCGTCAATCAGGTCATCATGCTCGCGCTGTCGATGGTCGTCATCGCGGGCCTCATCGGTGGCGGTGGCCTCGGTGCGGAGGTCGTGCGCGCCGTCACCCGTCTCGAGCTCGGGCTCGGCTTCGAGTCCGGCCTCGCGGTCGTGATCCTCGCGATCTTCCTCGACCGCATCACGAGCTTCATGAAGGACCGCGCCG
>SLNF01000182.1 GCA_007133145.1 Nitriliruptorales bacterium | reverse complement strand
TCGGCGGCGCCGAGGAGATGCTCGCCGGCTACCAGGCCTACATGGCGGTGTTCATGGCCTACCTCACCGGCGGCTACGCGGTCATGGCCGTGCAGGGCCTGCGCGCCGAGGAGACGCGCGGGCGCGCCGAGGCCGTCCTGGCCACCGGGGTCAGCCGGGTGCGCTGGCTCGCCGCCCACCTCGCCGTCATCACCGGCGCGGTCGCGGTGATCATGGCCGCGAGCGGTGCGGCGACGGGCCTCGGCACCGCGCTCGTCGTCGACGAGGGCGGCTACACCGCCGAGCTCACCCTCGCCCACCTCGCTCATGTGCCCGCGGTGCTCGTCGTCGGGGCGCTCGCGGTGTTCCTCTACGGTGTCGTGCCGCGCGCGGTGCCCGCCGCCTGGGCGCTCGTCGGCTACGGCCTCGTCGTCGGCACCTTCGGCCCGCTGCTCGACCTGCCCCAGGTGGCCTTCGACGTCTCGCCCTACGAGCACGCCGCGGCGATGCCGCAGGAGGCCTTCGCCGCCACCCCGGTCGCCGCCCTGCTCGGCCTCGCGGCGGCCCTCGCCGCCCTCGGCGCGCTCGCGCTGCGCCGCCGCGACCTCGAGGGCCGCTGAGCCCGTCGGGGACGCTGTCGGCCTGCGATCGCCGGTGACCCGCTCGCCCTGCGCACACCTTGAGGCTATGCCGCTCAAGTTCGCCGATCGGGGCGTCGAGGGAGTGGCAGGGCACCTCGGGATGGGGACGCGATCATGGGCCAGCTACCGCCACGCTTCAGGCTCGAAGACGACGTGGCGCTGCGGCGCCGCGTCGCGAACCTCCTCCGCGTGCAGCGAGGGCGGAGGCCACGGGCGCTGCTCGCCCTGCGCGCCGGTTCAGGGATGCCCTCGCGTCGCCTGCGCGCCCTCGAGCGGGCCGAGGCCTCGGCGTCGCCCGCCGAGCTCGCCACGCTCGCCGAGGTCTACGGCTTCGCCCTCGCCGACCTCGAGCCGGAGCGGACCGCGCTCGAGATCGACGCGGGTGCCGCGAAGATCACGACCGCGGGGGTCGAAGCGAGGTTCGACCCCGAGGACGAGGACTCGTTGCTCGTGGAGTACCTCCGTCTCGTCCGGGCGCTCCGGCGTGAGCCCCACGAACCGACGATTCCCTTGCGTCGCCGGGACATCGAGAGTCTCGCCGGCTATCTCCGCACCGACGGCACCGTCGTCATCGACCGGTTGGGTGCCCTCATGGGCTCGACGGTGCAGCAGCGGCGTGTGGCGACCGTCGCGTTCGCCGCAGGCGCGACCATCATCATCCTCGGCGCGGGCGCCGCAGCCGTGGCCCCCGATGATGCCCCGCAGGAGTTCGGTGGCGACGCCGAAGGGCCTTCCTCGGAGTTCGTGGAAGCCGTCTCGCTGGGCGGCGCCTGGGGCGCGCCTGCGCCTGATGGGCTGTCCGGCAGCGACGCGGCCGCGGATGAGCTCCTCGCTGCGGGAGGGGGACTGGACGACGGCGCCCGGTCTGACGGCAGCGCTGACGTGACGGGCGGGGGCAGCGGTGCTGGTGCTCAGGATGAGACCCTGAGCCGCTTCGGGGACCAAGGCGACGCCGCTGATGCTGACGCAGGTGCCGCGCCTGCTCCCGGCGACGACGCTCACGCTGATGACGCCGATGACGCCGATGACGCCGACGAGGGTGGTGCGGGTCCAGGCGACGGTGACGGCTCGGGCGGCGGTGAGGGCCCCGATGGTGGGGACGAGGGCCCCGATGGTGGGGACGGGGGCCCCGGCGATGACGAACAGGGTGCGGGCGACAGCGAGGGCTCTGGCGGCGGCGCGGGGCCTGGCGGCGAGGAGGGTTCCGACGCCGAGGAGGGCTCGGACGACGGCGACCCCGATGAGGCTCCCGACACCGACGAAGGCCCTGACGACGGCGACGACAATGACGCCGATGGGGGCCCTGCCGGCGGCGGCGAGGATTCCGGCGAGGAGCAGGGTCCTGAGGACGGCGAAGGCCCTGACGACGACGTGGCCGCGGAACCACTCGAGAGGATGACGCTGCAGGTCATTCCCGATGGCACCGGGGGCTTGCAGGCCGTCATCGACAACCCCAACGACCTTCCCTTGGCGTACACCCTCCGGATCAACAACAGGTTGATCAACTGGAGTCCCGAGCCCGTCACCGCGCCGGCGGGGAGGACCATCGTCGCGCTCCCGTTCGCGAACGGTTCGGGCACGTCCTACTGGGAGGATGGCCCAGCGACGGTTGCGCTCGTCTGGAGCGTTCCCGACGAAGACCGCAACTACGGAACGAGCGTCACCGCGGACTGGCCTGCTGACGACGACGGGGACGATGACCCGAATGACGGTGACCCCGAGCAGGACCCGGATCTCACCGAAGCCTTCAAGATCGACGACGGTCGCTACGTCTACGAACTGCACAACGGCAACCGGGACGCTGGCCGCCAGTTGTTCGCGGGCGAGGGCGACCTCATCACTGAGGGGTCACTCAGCCTGCGCAACGCCACGTTCGAGAACAACGGTGGTGGCCCTGGCGAAGGTTGGGCGATCACCTACGGGACTCCCGAGGCCAACGACCGCATCGGCACGGGCTACACCCTGCAGATCGACCCGGGCTTCCGCGATGGCGAGTTCGTGCTCCGCACCTGGGACGAGAGCGGCGCGCACGACTGGCGGCGGACCCCACAGCACTCGCCGTTCCCGGAGGGATTCGATCCCGCACAGCCCAGCCACGTCACAGCCTCGGTCGCCAACGGCTTCATCTCGCTCTACGTCGATGGCGAGCAGCACCTGCACTACGAGATGGGCACCTCCGAGCAGGACGACGCGCGGCTCGGTGAGGACGGGGGCGTGTTCGGCATCCGCGCTTGGGGCGGCGGCCCCCGAGTGGAGTTCGAGCAACCAACGCTCGAGGTCGACCCGGGAGTGGACGAGGCCCCCGACGTTGATGACGACCCGTCGCCGGCTGAGACCGCAGAGGCCGGCGATGCCGTCGACGGCGGAGGCGGGGACGACACCGACGAGGGTGGCGACGCTGATGATGCCGGAGCCGGGGACGGCGCCGAGGAGGCCGGTGGCGCCGGCGATGGCGAGCAGGGCAACGACGGCGGCGCAGGCGACGAAGCTGACGGCGACGACGCCGACGACGGGGGCGCGAGCGACGGCTCCGACGACGCCGAGGACTCGGACGACGTCGGCGAGGACGACGGAGAGGGCGACGACCCCGACGACGACGCGGGCGTGGACGCGGACGACGACGAGGACGACGACGAGGACGCCGGGCACGAGGTCAGCGAGGAGTCCTGAGCACCGGGCGTGCCCACCGCAGGCGGGCCGCGGACCGATGAGCCCGAGCCCCGCCGATCACCAGCAGGGCCACTGCCGTGGGCGGCGGAGCCTCGTCTGGCCCAACCCCTCCCGCTCGGGGCGCTAGGCTTGCGCCCCGCGCGGTGACGTGGCGCTGAGGCCCGCACCTGCCTGCCCCGCCGCGCGAGCCGTACGCCGACTGCGAAGTGAGCGCATCGTGAGCGACGTCATCGACATCTTCGTCGAGATCCCCAAGGGATCGCGCAACAAGTACGAGTGGGACACGAAGACGGGGCGGATGCGCCTCGACCGGATGCTCTTCAGCGCCGTGCACTACCCCGGCGACTACGGCTTCGTCGCCGACGCGTGGGGTGAGGACGGCGACCCGCTCGACGCGATGGTCATCCTCTCCGACCCGACGTTCCCGGGCTGCGTCATCGAGACGCGCATCGTCGGGGTCTTCTACATGACCGACGACAAGGGCCGGGACACGAAGCTGCTGGGCGTGCCCGACTCCGACCCGCGCTGGCACGACATCGAGGAGCTCAGCGACGTCCCCAAGCAGATGCTCGACGAGATCCAGCACTTCTTCTCGATCTACAAGGACCTCGAGCAGAAGTCCGTGCAGGTCCACGGCTTCGGCACCCGCGAGGACGC
>SLNF01000199.1 GCA_007133145.1 Nitriliruptorales bacterium | reverse complement strand
GGTCGTCGCGGTCGCTCCAGACGTACCAGTCACGCTTGGCGCTGCCGGGCTGGCGGGCCTCCTGGAACCACGGGTGCTGGTCGCTCGTGTGGTTCATCACGAGGTCGCTGATGACGCGCATCCCGCGGGCATGGGCGGCGTCAACGAGGTCGGCGACGTCGTCGACGCGGCCGTACTCCGGCAGGACCGTCCGGTAGTCACGGATGTCGTAGCCGCCGTCGCGCAGCGGGGAGTCGAAGAACGGCAGCAGCCAGAGGCAATCCACGCCGAGCCATTGGAGGTAGTCGAGGCGGTCGATGAGGCCGCGCAGGTCGCCGGTGCCGTCGTCGTTGGAGTCGGCGAATCCGCGGATCAGCACCTCGTAGAAGATCGCCGTCCGGTACCACGGCGCAGTGTCGTCCCGCCGTGGCAGGAGGACGCTGCGGTCGGTCACCGGGGGGCTTGGCTCAGGCAACGGTGGGGTCCTCGCTCACAGCCCGCGTAGGCGCAGGACGTGGACGGGCCCGGCGGCGGGATCGAGCCGGACGTAGTTGTGCGGTCCGTGCCAGATGTAGGTCGTGTCGGTCATGAGGTCGTGGGCCTCGAAGGGCCCGACGTGCTCGAGCCCGAGCTGCCAGAGGTCGAGGGAGGTCGTGGCCTCGTGGGGCTGGTGGGGGTCGAGGTTGACGATGACGAGCAGCGGCTCGTTCCGTCCCGGCGCGACCTTCGAGAAGGCCATCATCATGGGGTTGTCGATGTCGTGGAACCACACGTTGCTGAGGTACCGGCACGCGGTGTGCTCGCGACGGATGCGGTTGATGCGTGTGATCGTCGGTGCGAGCGAGTCGGGTACGTCGAAGTCGCGCGGGCGGAAGCGGTACTTCTCCGAGGCGTAGTACTCCTCGCTGCCTTCGGTCAGGGGGATGTTCTCGAAGAGCTCGTAGCCGGAGTAGATCCCGTAGGACGGCGAGAGCAGCGCGGCGAGGACGAGGCGGATGGTGAACGCAGGCCGGCTACCGGTCTGGAGGTACTCGGTGAGGATGTCGGGCGTGTTCGGCCAGAAGTTCGGGCGGTAGTAGGTGGCCCACTCGCCGTAGGCGAGCTCGCGGACGTAGCTCTCGAGCTCGCCACGGGTGTTGCGCCAGGCGAAGTAGGTGTAGCTCTGGTTGAAGCCGACCTTGGCGAGCGTCTGCATCATCTTCGGCCGCGTGAAGGCCTCGGCGAGGAAGATGAGCTCGGGGTGATCGGCGCGCAGTTCGGCGATGACCCACTCCCAGAACGGCAGCGCCTTCGTGTGGGGGTTGTCCACCCGGAAGACCCGGATGCCATGCGCGATCCAGTACTCGAGGACGCGCTTGAGCTCGGCCCACAGTCCGTCGCGGTCGACGGTGTCGAAGTCGATGGGGTAGATGTCCTGGTACTTCTTCGGGGGGTTCTCGGCGTAGGCGATGCTCCCGTCGGCCCGATGGCGGAACCACTCGGGGTGCTCGGTGACCCACGGGTGATCGGGCGCGCACTGGATCGCGTAGTCGAGGGCGACCTCGAGCCCGACGCGACCCGCCTCGGCGACGAAGGCCTCGAAGTCCTCGATCGTGCCGAGGTCGGGGTGGATGTCGGTGTGCCCGCCGTGCCGCGACCCGATGGCCCAGGGCACGCCGGGGTCGTGGGGGCCGGGGGAGAGGTCGTGGGGGCCGCCCGAGCCCTTGCGGTTGACCTCACCGATCGGGTGGATCGGCGGGAGGTAGACGATGTCGAAGCCCATCTCGGCGATCGCCGGTAGTCGCTCCGCAGCGGTGGCGAACGTGCCTGAGCGCGGCGGGCGGTCATCGCCGGGCTCCGGCCAGAACGCCCCTACGGAGCGGGGGAACATCTCGTACCAGGCCGAGAAGCGGGCGCGCTCGCGGTCGACCCACAGGGGGTAGGTCTGGCTGCGGGTCTCGTCGAGCTTCTCGGGATGGCGCTCGAGGAGGGCGGTGAGGCCCTCGTCGCGCACGGCGTCGACCTTCTCCGAGAGGGCGGCGTTCGAGCGCAGCAGCGTGGCGATCCCGTCGAGCGCGGCGCGGGCCGCGCTCGTGGCCTTGCGGCGCTCGAGCAGCCTCGCGCCCTCCTCGAGCTCGATCTCGAGCTCGGTGATCCCGGCGGCGTGCTTCTTCACGAACCCATCGAGCCAACTCGCCCAGTGGTCGGTCCAACCGGCGACGGCGAAGCGCCACAGCCCCACGGCGTCGACGTGGACCGTGCCCTGCCAGCGGTCGTTCTCCACGAGGCGCAGTGGCGTCTCGCGCCACCGGCGGTCCTCGGGGCCGCGATAGCGGATGGCCGCCGCGAGCTGCTCATGGCCCTCGCGGAGGATGTCGGCGGCGACGACGACCTCGTCGCCGACGACGGCCTTCGCGGCATAGCGGCCGCAATCGACCGTCGGCTCGACGTTGCTGATCTCGACCCGTCCTCGCATGCGCCACCCGTCTCGTCGGCCTCCCGTGGGCGTTCCCACGGCGTGCGCAGGCTACGCACATCGGACCGGCCTTGTCAGACGTCGACGTGGGTCGTCCGACCAGGCGCCGCCAGGACCACCGGACGGTGGACCGCGCCGCGGAGGGTCGCCTAGGGCTCCTCGGCCTCGATGACGACGGGGCCGCCGGGGGCGTCGATGTTCGTCTCGTCGACGAAGCCCTCCTCGGGCGGCTCCGACGAGGGGGAGGGCTCGGCGCCCGGCTCGGGGTTCGGCTCTGCCTCCTCGCCCGGCGTTGCCTCGGTGGCCTCGGCCGCGCGCTCCCGCAGGTCCTGCCCTGGGTCGAGGTCGGGGCCGAAGCGGGTGTCGGGGTCGGCGAGCGGCGGGGGCTCGGTCGAGGCCGCCGTGCCGGGGTCGTCGTGGTCGTCGGGCCCGGCGTTCGCGGCGGTGGGGGTGAGCGCGCCCTCGAGCGCGGCCTGGCCGCGATCAGCGAGGGTCGCACCCGCGATGCCGAGCACGACGACGACGGCGAGGCTGCCGCTGCCGCACAGCGCGTGGAGGCGGCGGCGCGGCGCCGCGTGCTCGGCGAGCGCCTCGGCGAGCAGAGCCGTGAGCTCCCCGGCCTCGAGCTCGAAGGCTTCGGCGAGCGCCCGCGCGTCGTCGGTGCGCAGCGTCGCGGGGGTGCGCATCGGCCGGCTGCGGAGACGGTTGACGACGTCGACGTACCGCGCGAGGGCCTCGGCGGGGTCGGCGTCGGCGGGCAGCGCGACGACGTCGCCGGCCACGTCGAGCTGCCCGTTGTCGAGGTCGATGACGACGACCTGGCGGCCCCGCTCGACCTCGCTGAGGTCGAGGTCGTAGAGGTCGGTGAGACGCTCGACGTCGGCAACGGTGAGGCGGACCTCGCCACGTTCGTAGCTGCCGAGGTCGGCGGTCGACAGCGTCGTGCCGGCCTTCGCCGCGAGCTCCTGACGGCTGCGCCGACGGGCGCGCCGCTCGCGGCGGAGCATACGGCCGAAACGCCGCGCGTAGTCGCTCGAGCCGACGTGGTCGAGGGTCTGCGGGGACTCGGCGGAGGGCGGCATGCTCGCTTCTCTCGTCACGGACGCCTCGTCTCGCGGCGGCGACGTCGTGGGCTGCCCGCAGTGTCGGCAGCGGCGCGGCGCACCTGAAGTGCCCGGCCCCGCCGATCGGCTCAGTCCCCGAGTCGCCAGCGGGCGACGCGCGGGCCGTCCTCGCCGAGACGCCGTCGGGTGTCGGCGGCCCCAGGCTCCCCGGCGGGTTCGGGCTCGCCGCGAGCCTCACCCCCGAGCCCCTCGACGAGGCTCAGCGGTCCGCGGCGCGGGTGCCGTGGACCTCGAGGAGCCGGCCACTGTCGAGGGCGGTGAGGTAGGGCAGCACATCGTCGACGTGCTCGACGACGAAGTCGGTGAGCAGGTGCTTGACGATCCCCCGCAGGTCGTCGGGCTGCCACGGCTTGGCGATGTAACGGTCGAGGTCGGCGCGGTTGATGGCCTTGATCGTGACGTCGAGTCCCGCCTCGCCGGTGAGCAGCACCTTCTTCGTCCGCGAGTTCACCGGGTCGTCATGCAGCTCGACGAGGAAGTCGACACCGTACGTGCCCGGCAGGAGGTGGTCGGCGAGGACGAGGCCGAGGCGGTCGCCGCTCGCCTTGATCTCGTCGATTGCCTCCCGCGCGTCGTCGGCGCTCTCGGCGGTCTCGGTGACCACGGTCGGCTCGAAGGGCGCGAGGTCGCGGACGATGGCGTCGCGCACGTCGGGCTCGTCCTCGACGCAGAGGACGACGAGGCGTGGCGTGGTCATGAGGGCTCCTCCTGGCTGGGCGCGGGCTCCGCATCGGCGGACCCGGTGTCGGGCCCGGGTGACGCCGACCCCCCGGTCTCGGGGGTCTCCCCGGTGTCCTGCGTCGTGGCGTCGTCGGGTTGGCGGGTCGGCAGGGTCACGACGACCTCCGCGCCCGATCCCTCCGCGGCGGGTTGCAGGACGATGGTGCCGCCGTGACGCTCGACGATGCGGCGGGTGATCGACAGGCCGAGGCCGAGGCCGTAGGCCACCCGGCCGTCCTTCGTCGTGAAGTGGGGCTCGAAGACCCGGTCGAGGTCGACGTCGTCGACGCCGGGTCCGGAGTCGACGACGCGGACACGGATGTCGTTGCCCTCGGCTCGGACGTCGATGACGAGGCGCCCCTCGTCCTCCATCGCGTCGAGGGCGTTGGCGATGATGTTCGTCCAGACTTGGCTGAGCTCGCCGGGCTGGGCGGTGATCGTCGGCACCTCGGCGTAGTCGCGGACGACGTCGACGGCGCCGAGCCGGTGGTTGAGCAGGCGCAGGGTGTCCTCGAGGCCCTCGCGCACGTCGACACCGGGCTGGAGGTCGGAGCCGGCCCGCGCGTAGGAGCGCAGGCTCGAGACGAGGTCGGAGACCCGCTCGGCGGCGCCGCGGAGGTTGCGCACCGCGTCGCCGAGACGTCGCAGCCGCTCGAGCTCGGCGAGGAGCTCCTCGCGGTCGGTGAGCCCGGCCTCCTCGAGGAGGCGCTCGGCGTCGGCGGGGTCCTCGACGCCCGCGGCGACGAGGCGCTCGGCGAGACGACGGTCCCCGAGCTCGTCGGCGAGCTCACGGCGCCGTCGTCGGTGCTCGGAGGTCGAGCGCGCCGGTGCGCTCATCGCGCGCTCGAGCACCGTCTGCCGCCACGTGCTCTGCGTGCAGTCGGTGACGAGCTCGGTGGCGTCCTCCGCAATGTGCGCCGCGGCGCGGGTCAGCGCGGCCACGGGGTTGTTGAGCTCGTGGGCGAGGCCGGCGGCCATCTCGCCGAGGGTCGCCATGCGCGCGGACTGGACGACCTGGGCCTGGGCATCCTCGAGCCGGTCGAGGGCGTCGCGGAGCTGGTCGCGCTCCTCTGCGAGGGAGCGCGCGAGCTGGGTGTTCTCGACCTGCAGCTCGACGGCCCGGCGGTGGCGCCGCGCGAGCGAGCGGATGAGGACGTTGACGAAGTGCTGGCTGAGCTCGGGGTCGGCGCGCAGGGCGCGGTCGAGTTGCGGCAGGGCGATGGGCAGGATCGTGAGATTCGTCGCTGCGCGCACGGTGAAGGAGGCCTTGCGCGCCCTGGTGAGCGAGGCGAGGCCGATGATCCGCCCCGTCGACTCGCCGTGGACGACGACGTGACCCTCGTCGGTCGACCGTGTGAGCTCGACGCGGCCGTCGAGCAGGACGGCGATGCGGTCGACGACCTGGCCCTCCCACAAGAGGATCGTGCCGGCGGGGACCTCCTCACGTGGCGGCCCGTCGAGCGCGCGGTCGAGCTCGGCGATCATCATCGACTCGAGCTTGTCGTCGTCGACGTCGGGCAGCAGCGCGCCGCCCATGAGGCCCCGGGGCTCCTCCTCGCTCATCACCGTCGCACCGCTACATCCCGGCGACGCCGAGGAGGTTCCACCACAGCGGCGCCACGGCGAGGAAGAGCACGAGCCCGATCCCACCGACGAGCAACCCCACGACGGCGAGGTCCTTCGTCCGCACCGCCCCGGTGGCGTAGGCGATGGCGTTCGGTGGCGTCGAGATCGGCAGGGCCATCGCGAGTGAGCAGCCCACGGCGATGATGATGCCGGCGAGCAGCGGGTCGACGGCCACGGCATCGCTCATCGCGAGGGTGAGGCCGATGGGCACGAGGAGGTTCGCCGTCGCGGAGTTCGAGATCGTCGTCGACAGCGCGAGGGCGATCACCGCGAGGAGGACGACGATGAGCGTGGCCGGCAGGCCTTCCCAGGCGACGAGCCCGACGAGCCACTCGTCGACGCCGGCGGCGCCCATGCCGGTGGCCAGGGCGATGCCCCCGCCGACGAGCCAGAGGACGTCCCAGCGGACGTTCTGCAGCTCGCTCACCCCGAAGACCTGCGTCGACAGCAGGACGACGACGGGCAGGAAGCCGACGACCGTCGCGGGCACACCGTGCAGCGGCTCGGTGAGCCACAGGGCGATCGTGGCCGCGAAGACGCCGTAGAAGAGCATCGCCGGGCGGCTCCTGTCGAACTCGCCCTCCATCTGGAGCTTGAGCTCCTTGGTGTCCGAGCGGTGCAGCCGCCCGAGCAGCCACCAGCCGGCGACGAGGATGAGGATGACGAAGGGCAGCGTCGCGAGCATCCACTCGAGGAAGCTGATCGAGATGCCCTGCTCGGTGAGCCCGGCGAGGGCGATGGCGTTGGGCGGGGTGCCGACCGGGGTGGCGATCCCCCCGACGTTCGCGGCAATGGGGATCGACAGCGCGAGGCTCGTGCGCAGCCGGTCACCGGGGGGCAGCGTCGCGGTCACCGAGAGCACCACCGCGGTCATCGTCGCGGCGGTCGCGGTGTTGCTCATGAACATCGAGAGCACTGCGGTGATGAGCATGAGCCCGAGCATGATCCCGCTGGGTGAGGTCCCGAACGGCCGCAGCAGCACACGCGCGAGGTTGCGATCGAGCCGGTACTTCGCCGCCCCCTCGGCGAGGAAGAACCCCCCGAGGAAGAGCATGAGGACGGGGTTGGCCAGCGCGGCGTAGAAGTCCGCGATCGGCGGGGCCTCGTAGCCCTCCGGCAGCGGCAGCACCGTGGCCTCGGAGATGAAGAGGATCTCCCCGAAGATGATGAGCACCGCGGTGGCGTAGAGCGGGACCGCCTCGGTGATCCAGAGCACGATCGCAGCGAGGAAGATGCCGAGCATGCGATGCCCGGCGGCGTCGAGCCCGTCGGGCTGGAGCACGATCGGCAGCACGAAGGCCACGAGGGCCAAGGGCAGGCCGAGCCGCTGGAGCAGGGTGCGTTGCTGTTCTTCGCTCATGTGGTGACCTGGCGTGGCAGGCGGGGTGGCCCGCGTGGATGGGACGGGGGACGAGCAGGCGTCGATTCTGCACATCCTGGCCTCGAGCGCGAACCCGTCCCGCTCACCTCGGATGGACAGGGTCCCCCGGCTTCGACGCCGCCGGCCTCGGGGGCTACCCTTCGCCGGCAATGCGTCGGGGACGACTCGGCGGCGAAGCGGACCACCGCAAGCCGTGGCGGCCTCGACGCCCGACCCAGCCTCCCTCTCAGGAGTTCCGCGTGATCAAGGCCCTGCGCACCTTCCGCATCCAGCCGTCCCTGCCCGACGAGCTCGCCGGGCTCGACGAGCTCGCCGGCAACCTCCGTTGGGCGTGGGACCATCCCACGCGCGAGCTGTTCCGGTGGGCCGACCCCGAGGCCTGGGAGGCCAGCGGCGAGAACCCCGTCGAGTTGCTCGGGCGGCTGTCGCCCGACCGCCTCGCGGTCCTCGCCGACGACGACGCCTTCCGCGCCGAGCTCGCCCGCCGTCTCGAGGATCTCCGCACCTACCTCACCGAGGACCGCTGGGCCCAGCGTGAGGAGGTCGCCCCGCCGCGGGTGGCCTACTTCTCGCCGGAGTTCGGCATCACCCACGTCATGCAGACCTACTCCGGCGGTCTCGGGGTCCTCGCTGGTGACCACCTCAAGGCCGCAAGCGACCTCGGCCTCGAACTCGTCGGCGTCGGGCTGCTCTACCGCCACGGCTACTTCCGCCAGCTGCTCGACAGCGAGGGCTGGCAGCGCGAGGCCTACCCCGACCTCAACCCCCACGGCCTCCCGCTCAGGCGCCTCGAGATCGACGGCCAGCCGCGCAAGGTCATGGTGCGCCTCGCCGACCACTACGTCGCCTGCCAGGTCTGGCGCGCCGACGTCGGCCGCATCCCGCTCATCCTGCTCGACACGGACCTGCCGGAGAACTCCCCGGAGGACCGTCAGGTCACCGACAAGCTCTACGGCGGGGACAACGAGCATCGCCTGCGCCAGGAGATCGTCCTCGGCATCGGCGGGATGCGCGCCCTCGACGTCGCCCTCGAGGCCGGCGAGATCCCCGCCGCGCCGACCGTCTACCACTCCAACGAGGGCCACGCCGGCTTCCTCGGGCTCGAGCGGGTCCGCCGGCTCATCACCTCCGAGGGACTGTCGTGGCAGGAGGCGATCGAGGCCTCCCGCGCCTCGGTGCTCTTCACCACCCATACCCCCGTGCCCGCCGGGATCGACGTCTTCCCGCGCCACCTCATCGAGCGCTACTTCACGCGCTTCACCGGCGACTGCGGCATCGACATGGACACCTTCATGGCCCTCGGCCAGCCCCGCCCCGGCCCCGACGAGCACGACTTCAACATGGCGGTCATGGGCCTGCGACTCTCGGCGCGCGCCAACGGCGTGTCCCAGCTCCACGGCAAGGTCGCCCGGGCGATGTTCGCCGGGCTCTGGCCCGACCTCGCCGTCGCCGAGGTGCCGATCGACGCGGTGACCAACGGCGTCCACGCCTCGACGTGGGTCGGCCCGGAAGCCGCGGCGACGTTCAACCGCCACCTGCCGGCGGACTGGGCCGTCGACCCAGAGGCATGGCGCAAGATCGACGCGATCGGCGACGACGAGCTCTGGCGGCTGCGCGAGCGCGCGCGTGAGCGCCTCGTCACCGAGCTGCGCACGTGGGTGCGCGCGCAGCGCGAGCGACGCGGCGAGCCCACGAGCGGCCTCGGCTGGACCAATGAGGTCTTCGACCCCACCGCGCTCACGATCGGGTTCGCCCGACGGTTCGCGGAGTACAAGCGCGGCACGCTCCTGCTCCAGCAGCCCGAGCGCCTGCGGGCGCTGCTGCTGTCGACCGACCGCCCGGTGCAGTTCGTCTTCAGCGGCAAGGCCCACCCGCGGGACGAGCGCGGCAAGGACCTCATCCGCCAACTCGTGCACTTCTCCGCCGACCCTGAGATCCGCACGCGCCTCGTGTTCCTCGAGGACTACGACATGGACCTTGCCCGCACGCTCTACGCGGGCGTCGACGTCTGGCTCAACAACCCCCGTCGACCGCACGAGGCCTGCGGCACGAGCGGGGAGAAGGCCGTGCTCAACGGCGCCCTGCACTGCTCGACGCTCGACGGGTGGTGGGACGAGCTCTTCGACGGTGAGAACGGCTTCACGATCGGTGCGGGCGAGGAACTCGCCGACACCGCCCAGCAGGACGCCGCGGACTGCCAGGCGCTCTACGAGCTCCTCGAGCAGGTCGTCGTGCCGTCGTTCTACGACCGCAGCGAGGGGCCCTTCCCGCGGCGCTGGCTGCGGATGGTCCGCCGCTCGCTGTCGACCCTCGGTGGGCCGGTGCTCGCCACGCGCATGGTCCAGGACTACACGCGGCAGTTCTACGTGCCGATCGCCGAGCGCTCCGAGCGGCTGCAGGTCGACGGCCGCCGGCCGGCCCGCGAGCTCGCCCGCTGGCGCGCCGAGCTCGAGGCGCGCTGGCCCTCGGTGGCCATCGCCGAGGTCGACGTCGACGACGCGGTGGGATCGCTCGGTGAGTGCCGGGAGGCCCGGGTGCGCGTCGACCTCGGGGCGCTGTCGACCGACGACGTGCGCGTCGAGCTGCTCCACGGACCCGTCGACGCCGACGGTGCGCTCACCGAGCGCACGACCGTCGAACTCGAGCTCGAGACCGCGCTGAAGGGTGCCCCGGCGGTCTACCGCGGCCAGCTCTGCGCGGCCTCGGCCGGCGAGTACGGCGTCGCAGTCCGTGTCGTGCCCAGTCACCCTGACCTCACGACGTCCCTCGAGCTGGGCCGGGCGGTGTGGGCGGTCGGCAACGGCGACGGCGCGTGAGCGGGGCTGGGCGGCGCTGGTGGTCGGGCCGCGTCGGCTACGAGGTCTACCTGCGCTCGTTCGCCGACGCCGACGGCGACGGCGTCGGTGACCTCCTCGGTCTCGCCGAGCGGCTCGAGTACCTCGACTGGCTCGGCGTCGACCTCCTGTGGATCACCCCGTGCTTCCCCTCGCCGCTCGCCGACCACGGCTACGACGTCGCCGACTACACCCGCGTGGCCGAGGAGTACGGAGGCGACGCGGGGCTCGCGCGCGTGCTCGACGAGGCCCACGCGCGCGACATGCGTGTGCTGCTCGACCTCGTGCCGAACCACACCTCCTGGGAGCATCCGTGGTTCCGTGCCTCGCGCTCGTCGCGGAGCGATCCCAAACGCGACTGGTACCTCTGGCGCGACTCCGCGCCCGACGGTGGCCCGCCGAACAACTGGGTGAGCCACTTCGGCGGCCCTGCGTGGACCTACGACGAGGCGACGGAGCAGTGGTGGTGCCACCTCTTCCTGCCTGAGCAGCCCGACCTCAACTGGGCGAACCCCGAGGTTGCCGAGGCCTTCGAAGGCCTCATCGCCGACTGGCTCGACCGCGGGGTCGACGGCTTCCGCATCGACGTCGCCCACGCCCTCGTCAAGCACCCCGACCTGCCGGACCTGCCGCCGGCGGCGCACCCCGGCGAGGTCACCCCCGGCGACCTCCTCAGCGTCTTCGACCAGTTCGACCACGTCTACGACACGAACCGCCCCGGGGTGCTCGAGGTCTACCGGCGCTGGCGGGCGGTCGCCGAGCCGCGGGATGGCCTCCTGCTCGGCGAGGTCTACCTCACCGACGCCGACACGCTCGCCCCCTACGTCGTCGACCAGGACGGCCTGCACCTCGCGTTCTGGTTCGCCCCACTCGACCTCACGTGGGAGGCCGCCGAGGTACGCAAGGTGCTCGCCGCCGGCGCCGGCATCGCCGAGGGCTCGGTCGCGTGGATCACCTCGAGCCACGACGTCTCCCGCGCGGCCACCCGCCTCGGCAGTCCACGCCGTGCGCTCGTCCTCGCGACCCTGCAGCACGGCCTGCCGGGCGTGCCCTTCCTCTACCAGGGTGAGGAGCTCGGGCTCACCGACGTCGTCGTCGACCCCTCCCAGGCCGAGGACCCCATCGCGGTGCGCGCCGGCGCCCACCTCCGCAGCCGCGACGTCTGCCGCACCCCGCTGCCCTGGGCGCCGGGCCCAGGGCTGGGCTTCACCACCGCCGAGCGCCCCTGGTTGCCGATGGGCCCGCGCCGCGAGGCCGAGACCGTCGCCGTGCAGCGCGAGGACCCGGGCTCGTGGTTGCCGCGCTACCGCGCCCTCGTCGCGCTGCGCAAGACCGAGCCCGACCTCGTCGACGCACCGTTGGTGTGGATCGACGACGTTGCCGACGACGTCGTCGCCTACCGGCGCGGGCGTCTGCTCGTCGCGGCGAACCTCGGCGCGGAGCCAGCCACCGTCGAGGTCGGCGGTGCCGTCGGGATCGTCTTCGCCAGTGACGGCGAGGTCGCCCTCGGGGTGGGAGCGCTCACGCTGCCCTTCGACGCCGCAGCCGTCGTGCGTCTGGGCTCGTGACGCCTGCGCGCCGGGCCGCGGCGGGCCCGAGCCGAGAGGCCCGCCGTGGCCGGGCGCGCGGTGGTCGCCAAGGGGGGCGTCACCGTCGGGCGGGCCCCCTGCGAGCACGACCGACCGCGGAGTACCGTGGCGACGCGATGTGGCGCGCTGATGAGGACGACGTTGGCAAGCCGTAACGTCGGGGTGGCAGGCCCCGGCGGTGGGGAGAGAGGCGCACGCGATGGAGGACGGCTACCAGCTGCTACCCGACGAGCCCGTGGCGGACCTCGACGCCTACGCGGCCATGGGCGGGGGAGCGGGCCTCGCCCGCGCGCAGGAGCTCGGCAGCGACGCGGTCATCGCCGAGGTCCGCGCGTCGGGCCTGCGTGGGCGTGGCGGGGCGGGGTTCCCCACGGGGATCAAGTGGCGGGGCGTCGCCGACGCGGCGCGCACGGACGGCCGGGCCTACGTCGTCTGCAACGCCGCCGAGGGCGAGCCGGGGACCTACAAGGACCGTCCGCTCATGGCGAAGAACCCCTTCCAGTTGCTCGAGGGGATGTGCATCGCCCTCGTGACGATCGGCGCCGAGCAGGGCTACGTCGCGACGAAGGAGCGCTTCACCCACGAGTTCGCCCGCCTCGTCGAGGCGCGCGACGCCATGGCCGAGGCCGGGTGGGCGCGCGCCGCCGACATCGACATCGTCCCTGGGCCCGACTCCTACCTCTTCGGGGAGGAGAAGGCCCTGCTCGAGGTCGTCGAGGGCAAGCTGCCCATGCCGCGGCTCGTGCCGCCCTTCCAGGTCGGGCTCTGGGCCGACACCGCCAACCCCAACCCGACGTGCGTGAACAACGCCGAGACGCTCTCCCACATCCCCTGGATCCTCGCCCGCGGGGCGGAGGACTTCCGCCGGCAGGGCACCGAGGAGAGCCCCGGCACGATGATCTTCACCGTCTCCGGCGACGTGGCCAAC
The DNA here is from genome assembly GCA_007133145.1 of Nitriliruptorales bacterium. Lineage (GTDB taxonomy): Bacteria > Actinomycetota > Nitriliruptoria > Euzebyales > Egibacteraceae > T1Sed10-49. The sequence continues at coordinate 1,941 of SLNF01000199.1, read as the reverse complement.
GGCGGGTTCTTCGAGCTGCCGCTCGGCACCTCCCTGCGCACCCTCGTCTGCGACATCGGTGGCATCGACGCCGACGGCGTCCAGGCGATCTGGTCGGGGGTGTCGAACAGCGTCATCACCCCCGACCTGCTCGACCTGCCGATGGACTTCGAGTCGATGAAGGAGGCCGGCCTGGGACTCGGCTCCGGGGGCTTCGTCGTCTACGACCGGACCCGCTGCATGGTCCAGGTCACCGCGCAGCTCGAGCGCTTCCTCGCCAATGAGTCCTGCGGGCAGTGCAACGCCTGCAAGCTCGGCAACCTCTTCATGGCCGAGGTGCTCGACCGCTTCGTGCGCGGGGAAGCCGAGCGCAGCGACCTCGAGGACTTGCGCAAGCGCACCGAGATCGTCACCGACCAGAACCGCTGCTACCTGCCGGTCGGGGGCGCCCTCGTCGTGCGCTCGACCCTCGACACCTTCCCGGAGGCCTTCGAGGCCCGCCTCGGGAGCCCCACGCCGGAGGAGGTCAAGGTCCTCTGCCCGAAGATCATCGACGTCGACGAGGACGCCGGCGAGGTGGTCTTCGACCCCGAGTACCACCGCAAGCGGCCCGACTGGTCCTACGTCGCGCCCGAGGACGTCGCCGTGGCCGAGCCCTGGCCGGCGTACTGATCGTCGGTGGCCAAGCACCTCCTGCAGTCCGAACCGCCGGTGGCCACCGGCTTGCTCGCCCCTGCCGTCGTCGTCGGCGCGGCGATGCTCTTCGCCCACCTCGTCGCCGGGGCGATGCTGAGCGCCGTCGCCGTGACGTTCTCGCCCGGCCCCGGCACCGCCGGTGGGCTCTACGACGCCGCGGTCTGGCTGCTCGCGGTGGCCCTGGCCGCGGTCGCCGCACGGCCGATCCTGCGCCGCGTCGCCCGGCCCGTGGCCGTCGGCGCCCTCGGTGGGGTCCTCGTCGCCACGGCCTACACCGTGATCGCCACGGGCTTCACCGCGCCCGGCGCGGTCACCGGCTACCTCCCGGCGCGCGCGGGCAGCCTCGCGCTCGCGGGGCTCGTCATGGGGGCCGCGACGTGGCGCTGGCCGGGCGGGGGCGGAGTCGACGAGGAGGTCGACGCCTCCGGGCGTCCGAGCTAGTCCGTCGCGTGTGCGCTCACGGGGTCGCGCCGGCCTCGTCGTCGACCTTGGCCTCGTCGAGTGACGGGTAGGTGATCCGCGGGTGGTAGACGCCGACGAGCGCCTCGATGAAGGACTCCTCGACGATCGTGAGCTCGCGGAAGGTGAGGTTGGCCTCATCGAGCTGGCCGTCGTCGATGCGGTCGGCGATGAGCCCCCGGACGATGCGCTCGAGGTCCTCGCGGATGAGGTTGCGGTCGTGCTGCGCGGCCGCGCGTGCTGCCCCCTCGCAGCAGTCGGCGAGCATGAGCACCGCGAGCTCCTTCGTCGACGGCTTCCGTCCCTTGTAGCGGTACGTCGTCTCGTCGACCTCCTCGCCGTCGGCGGCGGAGTTGACCGCCTGGCGGTAGAAGTACGTCACGAGGGTCGTGCCGTGGTGGGTGGCGATGCCGTCGACGATCTCGGCGGGAAGCCGTGAGCTCCGCGCCATCTCGATGCCGTCGGTGACGTGGCGCTGGATGATCTCCGCGGAGGTCTCCGGAGGGAGGTCGTCGTGGGGGTTGCCGACGCCGAACTGGTTCTCGACGAAGAAGTAGGGACGGCGGACCTTCCCGATGTCGTGGTAGAGGGCGGCGACGCTGCCGAGCAGCGAGTCCGCCCCGATCGCCCGGCAGGCGCGTTCGACCATCGTCGCGACCTGGATCGAGTGGTTGTAGCTGCCGAGCGCCTTCTGCTCGAGCTCGCGCAGCAGCGGGTGGTTGCGGTCCTGCAGGTCGAGCAGGCTCGTGGCCGTGAGGACGCCGAACACCGACTCGAGGAACGGCAGGCTGCCGTTGACGATGATCG
>SLNF01000146.1 GCA_007133145.1 Nitriliruptorales bacterium | reverse complement strand
CGCCTCCATGCGGTCGGTGTCGGTGACCATGTACGGCGAGACGTAGCCCTTGTCGAACTGCATCCCCTCGACGAAGTCGAGCTCGAGGCCGAAGGTCTGGCTCTCCTCGACGGTGATGACCCCGTCCTTGCCGACCTTGTCCATCGCCTCGGCGATGACCCCGCCGATCTCGGCGTCGTTGTTCGCCGAGATGGAGGCGACGTGGGCGATCTCCTCCTGGGTCTCGATGTCGCGGGAGCCGGCGGCGATGCGCTCGGTGACCGACTCGACCGCGCTGTCGATCCCGCGCTTGAGCATCATCGGGTTCGCCCCGGCGGCGACGTTGCGCAGGCCTTCCTTGACCATGGCCTGGGCGAGGACGGTCGCGGTCGTCGTGCCGTCTCCGGCGACGTCGTTCGTCTTGGTGGCGACCTCCTTGGCGAGCTGGGCGCCCATGTTCTCGTAGGCGTCCTCGAGGTCGATCTCACGGGCGACGGTCACGCCGTCCTTCGTGATCGTGGGGCTACCCCACTTCTTCTCGAGCACGACGTTGCGGCCCTTGGGGCCGAGGGTGACCTTGACCGCGTCGGCGAGTTGGTTGACGCCGGACTCGAGCTTGCGACGGGCGTCTTCGTGGAACTTCAGCTGCTTGGCCATCGGTAAAGCGCCTCCTTGTGGGTGGCCGTCGAGGTGCAGAGCGGTGTGCGCGGCGTGGCGCCGACGGTGCTAGCGCTCGACGACGGCGAGGATGTCGCGGGCGGACAGGATGAGGTAGTCCTCGTTGTCGATCTTGACCTCGGTCCCGCCGTACTTCGAGTAGACGACGCGGTCGCCCTCGGCGACGTCGGGCTTGATGCGCTCGCCCTGGTCGGAGACGCGGCCCGGGCCGACGGCGATGACCTCGCCCTCCTGGGGCTTCTCCTTGGCGGTGTCGGGGATGACGAGCCCGCTCTGGGTCGTCTGCTCGACCTCCACGGCGCGTACGACGACGCGGTCCTCGAGCGGCTTGATCGCAACCTTCGATGAGGTCGCCATCGGTTCCTCCTTCGTTCGATGCGGTCCCCCGGGGTTCACGGCGGCGCCGGGCGGGGGAGGGTGGTCTCGTCACGGTCGGTCGGCGCGCGCTCCGCGCGCCTCGCGCCATCCCGCCCCGCGCGACGGGGCGGAGGTCTGGCACTCGCTGAGCAGGACTGCTACCCGTCACGCTAGCAATCCATGCATGCGAGCGCAAAGGCGCCGGGCCCATCCCGCCCAGATCTTAGCGTCATATGCTCAACTCCAGGCCGACTGTGGCACTGAGACCGCGATGGGGGCGCCGCGACCGGTGCCTCGGGGGCGTCGTGGACGCAGCCACGCGCGAGAAGAGGCTATTCACGGAGGGTGAAACCGTGGTACGGTTCGCGCATAGCGAGGACGACGTGGCGCGAGGTGACCCCTCGGCACTGCGCGACCACGGCACCGGTGACCGTCAGCCAGAGGGGCGGGACATGACCGACAGCGACTACCAGCGACGGCTCGGCGCCCGCCTGCGCGCGATCCGGCAGCAGCAGGGCCTGACCCTCCACCAGGTCGAGGAGCAGTCGGAGGGCAAGTGGAAGGCCGTCGTCGTCGGCTCCTACGAGCGTGGCGACCGCGCGGTCAGCGTCGCCAAGCTCGCCGAGCTCGGCGAGTTCTACGGCGTGCCGGTCTCCGAGCTCCTCCCCAAGGAGGACGTCCAGGCCGCCCAGGGCGAGCCGATGCCCCCGAAGGTCATGCTCGACCTCCGCAAGCTCTCACGCGCCGACCTCGACCCCGAGCTCGCACCGGTGAGCCGCTTCGCGCACACGATCCAGCTCCAGCGGGGCGACTTCAACGGCAACGTCCTCACGATCCGCGGGGAGGACCTGCGGGCGATGTCGGTGATGTTCGGCACCGAGCCGAGCGAGCTCATCGTGCGCCTCGAGAGCGAGGGCATCCTCGCGCAGCTGTGACCCCGCGCCCCGCTGAGCCACGGGGGGCGTGCCCCTGCCCCGCGGCTCAGCGCAGGGCGAGCGTCCACGCGCCGACGTCGACGAATCCCGCGCGCTCGTAGGCCCGGCGACCCGCCTCGTTGTCGGCCCGCACGTGCAGCGTCACCCCGGGCATCCCCGCCCGTGTGACGAGATCGCGGGCGACCACCGCGACCGCGCGCGTCGCGAGCCCCCCTCCGCGGTAGGCCTCCTCGACGTAGACCCCGGCGATCTGCGCCCCCCGTCGGGACGAGGCGAGCGAGACGTCGACCTTGGCCACGATCGTCCCGCGGTCGACGACCCAGGTCGCGCCCCGGGCGATCGAGTCGCGCATGCGCTCGCTCACGCCCTCCCGCGCGGCGCGCGAGAGCGGGGGGCCCATGCGGTCCTCGACGTGGAGACGACAGGCGAGGTCGGTGACCACGGTGCGGTCGGCGGGCACGGCGAGGCGCAGCCCGACCGGTGGGGCGAGGTCGGCGGGCTCACGCGCGACCATGAGCCGCTGCTCGCGTGCGCGTGGCCGGCGTCGCAGCAGCCCCCGACTCACCGCGTCGAGGATCGCGTCGGCGAGTCGGGCGTCGCCGAGGAGCACCCGCCAGCCGCTGGCCGCGACATGCTCGGCGATCGCCGGGCCCGCGGCGGCGTCCCCGGCCACCGACAGCGTGCCGCTCGCCGAGAGGTGGGCCACGGCCCGGGGGGCGCCGGCCGGCCAGGCCATGAGCCGGCGGTGCTCGCCGCGGTCGAGGGCGTCGAGGAGCTGCTGGTGGCGCAGCGTCGCGTCGATGGTGTCGCCGCCGGGCGGCGGCGTGGTGAGGAAGGCCTCGACGAGCCCCGCGCTGCGCTCGTCGACGGCGGTCGCCCGCGGGCGCGTCGGCGTCGCGGTCACGACGCCCCCTCCCCCGCCGTGAGGCCCTCGACGGCCTCGAGGGTGAGGTTGGGATCGGCGTCGAAGCCGGCGGGGCTGCGCTCCCCGCGCGCGAGGCGGTTCGCGCCCGCGGCGGCGATCATCGCGCCGTTGTCGGTGCACAGCGCCGGCGACGGGGCGAGCAGCCGTAGGCCCTCGCGCGCGCAGCGCGCGGCCATCTGCTCGCGCAACCGGGAGTTCGCCGCGACCCCGCCGACGATCGCGACCTGCTCGACGTCGTGGGCGAGGGCGGCGGCGAGGGTCTTGTCCACGGCGACGTCGACGACGGCCTCCTGGAACGACGCGGCGACGTCGGCGGTGTCGACCGCCTCGCCGGCCGCCTCCCGGCGGCGCAGCTCCCGGATGACCGCGGTCTTGAGCCCCGACAGCGAGAGGTCGTAGCCACCGTCGGCCAGCGCCCGCGGGAAGGCGATCGCCGCGGGGTCGCCCTCGCGCGCGAGGCGGTCGATCTCCGGCCCACCCGGGTAGGGCAGGCCGAGGAAGCGCGCGACCTTGTCGAAGGCCTCGCCGGCGGCGTCGTCGATCGTCGCGCCGAGCGTGGAGAACCGCCCGCGCTCGTCGAGCAGGGCGATCGAGGTGTGCCCGCCGCTGATCACGAGGGCGACGAGCGGCGGGGACAGGGTGCCGTGCTCGAGCTGCACCGCGCAGACGTGCCCCTCGAGGTGGTTGACGCCGATGAGCGGCGCGCCGGTCGCGAGCGCGAGGCCCTTGGCCGCGGCGACGCCGACGAGCAGCGCCCCGACGAGGCCGGGCCCGGCGGTGACCGCGATGCCGTCGAGGTCGTCGTAGGTCGCGCCCCCCTCGACGAGCGCGCGGTCGAGCACCGGCAGCATGAGCTCGACGTGGGCGCGTGCGGCGATCTCGGGCACGACGCCGCCGAAGGGGCGGTGGTGCTCGGTCTGGGAGCCGATGACGTTGGAGCGCACGACGCGCCCGTCGGCGACGAGGGCCGCGGCGGTCTCGTCACAGGAGGTCTCGATGCCGAGGACGAGCATCAGCGTCCCCCGTTGCGCGCGGCGTCCGCGCCCGCCCCGGCGTCGGCCGCGGCGACGCGCGCGGCCTGGCGGGCG
>SLNF01000001.1 GCA_007133145.1 Nitriliruptorales bacterium | reverse complement strand
GCGCCGATCGCCTCCGCCGCAGCGCAGGTCTGCGCCACGACCGCGCGTGAGCGCGCGCGCACAGGCTCGGCGTCGGTCGCGAGGTTGACGAGGTAGGGGGCGTGGACGTAGAGCGGCAGGCTGCTGGCCCGCAGGGCGGCGGCGTCCTCCCGCTGGCGCGGCGGCTTCCACGCGCGCGGAGCGGAGAGGAAGACCTGCGCGACCTCCGCGCCACGCGCCGCGGCCTCGGCGACCGGATCGGCTGAGGGGACGTGTGCGCCGATGAGCGGGGTCTCGTCGACCGGCGGGCCGCTCATGCCGCGGCGGCGAGCGCCCGCGCGGAGGGGAGCTGGGCGCGGATCGCCTCATGGACGGCCTCGGCGATCTCGCGTGCGGCGCTGCGCCGGCGGTCGTCACGCCACGGGGAGAGGTCGACGGGCGGGCCGACGACGACGGAGGCGGGGCGTCGCCACCGTGCACCCTCGCCGCGCGGCTCGACCCCGGCGGAGGTCACCGGCACGATCGGCGCGCCGGTCTCGAGGGCGAGGATCCCCACGCCGGCGCGCGCCCGGGTCGGCTGGCCTCGCGCCACGGCGCCCTCGGGGTAGAGCAGGAGCGCCTCGCCCGCGGTGAGGGCCGCACGGGCGGCCTCGAGCGCCGGGCGGGCGCGCTCACGGTCGATGGGGATCTGCCGCGTGGCTCGCAGGATGCTGCCGAGGACGGGTCGGGTGAACAGTCCCTCGATCGCCACGGCCCGCAGACGGCGCCGGGCACGCCGCGCCACGGCGCCGAGGACGACAGGGTCCTCGTTGCTCACGTGGTTGGGCGCGAGGATGACCGGGCCCGCTCCGGGGATGTGGCCGATCCCGCTGACCCGAAGGCGGAAGCGCAGGGCGACCCAGACCGACATCGCCCCGACGGCGAGGTCGTAGAAGGGCTCATGGCGGCGCTGCGCCTCGAAGCGCGGCATCGCCGGCGCCGGCAGGCGTGGTCGCGGCGCCGGCGGCGCGCCGGGCGGACGGGGGTCGTGCTCACGCGGAGAGGTCATGGGCTGGTCCTGCGTCACGGTCGCTCGCAAGGCAGGATGCCCGGTCGCCGGCGTGGGCGCACGTCGCGCCCTCGCGCCTCACTGCACGGCGTCGAGGGCCTCCGCTGCGAGCCCGACGTGGCCCTCGAGGAAGGCGACGCGCTCGGCCTTGAGCCGCTCGACGGCCTCGGCGTACTCCTGCCCGCGGCCCTGCCGCTCGTAGAGCCGCCGGGGCCGGAGCAGCTCAGGGTCGTCGAAACCGGGCACCTCGGTGGCGACGAGGTAGCCGAAGTCGGGGTCGGCCTCCCAGCGGATCGTCCCCTCGGCGATGCCCTTCACGATGGCGGAGGTGTGCGGGATCGTCACCTTCTTCGAGCCCTCGACGTCCTTGCCCCCGCCGACCCGTCCGGTGTTGAGGACGAAGATCTCGAAGTCGGGCATCGTCGCGAGCAGCGCCGCGAGACGCTCGCCCTGGAGGTACTCGTGTCCCATGAAGAAGGGGTTCGTGCCCGGGACCCGCAGCGACTTGCCCGCCTCCTCGGCCCCGCCGGCCGAGGTCCCCTTCGTCTCGCCGAGCATGAAGTACGCGACGCCGTGGGCGATGCTCGGCATCTTCGCGACCGCCGGGCCGATGTGCTCGTTGGCGTTGAGGATGAGCAGGAAGTCGGCGATGCCGAGCTTCGCGGGATCGTCGTGCTCGATCATCGCGAGCGGGAAGGTGCCACGACCGTTCGCGGTGTAGCTGTCGTCGAAGAAGTCGACGACGCCGCGCTCGTCGACGGCGACGTTCTCAAGCCAACTCCCCGGGGTCGTCAACGCGCCGTAGATGGTCGGCTCGTCGTCGGGATCGAGGCCGAAGGTCTTCGCGAAACAGCCGTTCTCGGTGGCGTGGCACTGCCCGCCCTCGGTGAGCGCGACGATGTCGTCCTGCACCGGCAGCGAGTCGTTCTGCCGGGTGAACGTCGTCGTCGTCTTGCCGGTGCCCGACAGCCCGATGATGAGGCCGACCTTGTCGCCCTCGGCCGTCGGGATGACCTTCGCACCGGCGTGCATCGGCAGCGAGCCCTGCCGGAAGGCCCACTCCATCCACATGCGCAGGCCCCCCATCTTCGACTCCCCGAAGTAGTCGATGCCGAAGACGCGGGTGACCCAGCGGTCGAGGTCGATGGTCACGAGCTTGTCGCCGGGGAAGCCCGGCGCAGGGAGGGTGGGGGTGTAGATGACGGTGAGGGCCTCGTCGGCGCGCCAGGTGGCGTCCTTGGGGTAGTAGAGCTGCTGCTGCATCGCGGGGAGGTTGGCGTGGGTGCTCTCGACGTAGACGCGGGCGGGCCGGTGCAGCGGCGAGCTCGGCGGGCCGATGTAGCCCTCGACGAGGACCATGTCGACCTCGGCGATGTGGGCCTCCTGCCGGGCGACCTGCGGCTCGTAGTCCGCGCGGGACATCGTCGGCTTCGACAGGTGCGCGCCCTCGTCGGCGATGACGAACGTCGACCCCGCCGAGCGTGCCGTCACGTTCGTCGTGACGTTGTAGTTGCCGAACATCGTCCGGGTGGCCTGGGGCATGCGCTCGACGAGCCCGCGCAACTCCTCCTGCGAGGGGTTGGCGAGGACGGACTTCGCAGGCGGCAGTTCGATGGTCACGTCGAGCTCCTTTGCTCCGCGTTCCGCAAGCCCGCGACGCACACCGTGCGGGTTTCCACCCTTTGTGCGGCCCACGGGCGGTCGGGGGCAACGTAACAGGGCGGCGGAGCGCGCGGCGAGGCCCGCTCAGTCCTCGGCGTCGACCTCATCGCCGGGCTGGGACTCCTCGACGGACTCGTCGATGGGAGGCGGGATCATCCCCTCACCGCGCCGCGGCTCCCCGGCGGTGAGGACCATCGCGCTGACGACCCCGACGAGGATGAGCAGCAGCGCGAGGGCGGCGACCCCGAGGAGCACCCGCCGCTCGTGGCGGAGGTCGTCAGCGGGCAACGATGCGCTCCTCGTCGCCGTCGAGCGACCAGGCGAGGCGACCGTCCTGGGTGAGCGCGTCGAGGTGGGCCTTGACCGTCGAGGCGGCGGCGGCCTGCAGCGAGCCGCCGAGGTTGCCGTAGATCACCGAGACGATGTCCTCGACGGTGTCGGCGCCGCGCAGGACCGCGTCGCGCACCGACTCCTCGCGCTGCCGCCGGTGGGCGATGTACTCGGCGATGACCGCGGCGGGCCGGGCGATCAACGGCCCGTGGCCGGGCAGGAGCGACCGCGCACCGAGGTCGGCAAGGCGCTCGAGCGAGGTCACGTAGCGCCGGACGTCACCGTCGGGCCAGGCCACCACACTCGTCCCCCGCCCGAGGACGTGGTCGCCGGTGATGACCGCATCGGTGTCCTCGACGTGGAAGCACACGTGGTCGCTCGAGTGCCCCGGGGTGGCGACGACCCTGAGCGGGGCGCCACCGCGCGCGAGACGCTGGCCGTCGGCGAGGCGCTCCTGCGCAGCCGGGACGAACGACGGGTCGGCGGAGGCGACCGGCACCCCCCAGATCGCCGCGAACGTCACCGCGGCGGCGTGGTCGGGATGGTGGTGGGTGAGCAGGACCGCGACGACCTCGGCGTCACGAGCGGCGGCGGCGGACTCGATCGCCGCGCGGTGCGACGCATCGTCGGGGCCGGGGTCGACGCAGACGACCTCCCCGCTGCCGGGGGCTCCGACGAGATAGGTGTTCGTCCCCTCGAGGGTCATCGGCGAGGGGTTGGGGGCGAGCACGAGGGTCGTGACGTCGTCGACGTCGCGCACGCGGTCCATGCGGAGCGACCTCCTCGTCGGCTCCCGGGCGCCTCGCTCTCGTCGGCGCCGTGCCGTGGCGTCGGCGAGCGCGGGAACGCCCGGGCGCAGGCCGACGACCGATCAGGGCAAGGGTAGCGTCACCGCGGAGCGCCGCCCCGGTGGCCCGACGGCGGCCCGCCAGCCCCACGGCCGCGCGCGGGCCCG
>SLNF01000137.1 GCA_007133145.1 Nitriliruptorales bacterium | reverse complement strand
CGAGCCGCCGTCGGGTCAGGCGCCGCCGCCGCAGACACCGGGTGGGACGGGCGCCGTCCCCGGGGGCACCGCGGGAGCAGGCACGGACGCTGCGGGTGAGCCCGCCGAGCCCGCGTGGCCGCCGCCGGGGCAGGCCGCGCGCAACTGGGCGGTGGGCGCGCATCTCTCGGCGTTCGTCACCTTCCTCGGGCTGCCGTGGTTCCTCGGACCTCTCATCATCTGGCTCATCAAGCGCGACGATGACCCCTTCATCGACGACCAGGGCAAGGAGGCGGTGAACTTCAACCTGTCCGTGCTCATCTACGCCGTGGCGTTCGTGCTGCTCACGATCGTGCTGAGCGTCGTCACCGTGGGGATCGGCCTCGTCGTCCTCGTGCCGCTCGGCCTCGCGATCGCCGTGGCGTGGTTCGTGCTCGTCATCGTCGCCGGGGTCAAGGCCTCCTCGGGCGAGCGCTACCGCTACCCGCTCACCCTCCGCCTCATCACCTGAGGTCGGGGGCGGGCGCGACGGGCCGCCGTCGCGCGCTCCACGCGGCGCGATCGACGTCCGCTGCGGGGGCCCCGGCCGCGAGGACGCTCAGCGCAGGCGCAGACGCTCGGCGACCGCCTCGGCGAGCCGCTCGGCGACGACCGTGGCGCGCTCCTCGCTGGCGGCCTCGACCATGACGCGCACGAGAGGCTCGGTGCCCGACGCGCGCACGAGGACCCGGCCACTCTCCCCGAGCGCATGCTCCTCCGCGGCGATGACCTTCGAGAGCACCTCGTCGTCGGCGAGGCGGTCGCGGTCGACGTCCGGGACGTTGACGAGGATCTGGGGGAGCCGCTCGATGACCGTGGCGTGCTCGGCGAGGCTGCGGCCGGTGCGCACGAGCGTCGCGAGTAGCCGCACCGCCGAGAGCACCCCGTCGCCGGTGGTGGCGTGCTCGGCGAGGATGAGGTGACCGGACTGCTCGCCGCCGAGGAGGTGGCCGCCGGCGCGCATCGCCTCGAGGACGTAGCGGTCGCCGACCTTCGTCTCGACGACGTCGATGCCGCGCTCCCGCATGCCGATCTTGAACCCGAGGTTCGTCATCACCGTCGTCACGACCGTCGAGAGGTCGCGCTCGGCTTGGAGGTCGGCGGCGAGGATCGCGAGGATCGCGTCGCCGTCGACGACGTTGCCGCGGTGGTCGGCGGCGATGAGCCGGTCGGCGTCGCCGTCGAAGCTCAAGCCGACGTCGGCGCCGGACTCGACGACGGCCCGGGCGACGACCTCGGGATGCGTCGAGCCGCAGCCGGCGTTGATGTTCTCCCCGTCGGGGCGGGCGTGGATAGCGCGCACCCTCGCCCCGAGGCGTGACAGCACCTCGGGCGCGACCTCGCTCGCCGCGCCGTTGGCGCAGTCGACGACGACGTCCAAGCCCTCGAAGCGCAGCCCGCCCGCGGCATCGACGAGGTGATCGAGGTACGGGCCGAGGGGGTCGGCGGGCTCGCGCACCCGACCGATCGCCGTGCCGGTGGGTCGGTCCTCGTCGGTGCGCTGCAGAAGCTCCTCGACGCGCTCCTCCTCGGCGTCGGTGAGCTTGAAGCCGTCGTGGGCGAAGAACTTGATGCCGTTGTCACCGACGGGGTTGTGCGAGGCCGACAGCACCGCGCCGGAGTCCGCATCGTGGGCACCGGTGAGCAGCGCGACACCGGGGGTCGGCACCACCCCGAGGGGGATGGCGTCACCACCGGCCGAGGTGACGCCGGCGATGAGCGCTGCGGTGAGCATGTCGCCCGACGCGCGGGGGTCCCGGCCCACGGCGACGCGCGGATGCGGGCTGCGCGACTCCTTGAGCGTGCGCACGACGGCCCGGCCGAGCCCGAGCAGGAGCTCGGGCGTCAACTCGACGTTGGCGACCCCACGGATGCCGTCGGTGCCGAAGAGCTGCCCCATCGGGCGCGCGGCCTCAGCGCTTGGAGTACTGCGGCGCCTTGCGCGCCTTCTTCAGGCCGTACTTCTTGCGCTCGACCTCGCGGGGGTCACGGGTCAGCAGGCCGGCCTGCTTCAGCGGCGGGCGGTGCTCGTCGTCCTCGCCCTCGAGCGCGCGGGCGATGGCAAGGCGCACCGCGCCCGCCTGCCCGCTCACGCCGCCACCGTTGACCCGCACGAAGACGTCGTAGCGGCCGACGGTGTCGGTGACCTCGAAGGGCTCCCGCACGAGACCCTGGAGGGTGTCGACGGGGAAGAAGTCCTCGAGGGGTCGGTCGTTGATCTTCCACACCCCCGACCCCGGACGAAGGCGGGCCCGCGCCACCGCGCTCTTGCGGCGGCCGGTGTAGATGCGCTCAGCCATGGATGCTCGTGTCCTCGTCGACGTCAGCGCAGCGACAGCGGCTGCGGCTGCTGCGCCTCGTGGGGATGGTCGGGACCGCTGTAGACCTTCAGGCGCGACAGCGCCGCCCGACCGGGCGTCGTGCTCGGCAGCATGCCCTTGACCGAGCGCTCGACGAGCAGCTCGGGGCGCTCGGCGAGCAGCCGCGCGAAGGGCACCGACGTGAGGCCGCCGGGGTAGCCGGAGTGGCGGTGGGCGAGAGACTGCTCGCCCTTCGAGCCGGTGAGCACGACCTCGCCGGCGTTGACGACGATGACGAAGTCGCCGACGTCGGCGTGCGGGGCGTACTGCGGCTTGTGCTTGCCGCGCAGGATCTGGGCGATGCGTGAGGCCAGCCGACCGAGCACCTCGCCCTTGGCGTCGACGACGTACCAGGCGCGTTCGATGTCGGTGGGTCGAGGGCTGTAGGTGCGCATCGGCGGGCTCACATCGTCTCGGCGTTCACGGAAGGTCGGGGCCGGCAGAGGGCGCGTCGCGGTCGGCGTCGCGCCGCACGCCGATCCTCAAGGCTACGTCGCGCCCTCCCGGCGGTCAACTCCGCCGCGGCGATGCCCTGCGCGGGAGCGCCGGGCCGGGCACGGGAGGGCCGGCCCGGGCACGGGAGGCCACCCCCGCCGCGTTCAGCCGTAGCGCACCCCCGTGAGGACGAGGCCGTGCGGCGGCGCGACCTGTCCGACGGCCTGGCGGTCGCGGACGGCGAGGACCTCGGCGACCCAATCGGGGTCGCGCTCGCCCCGGCCAACCCGCAGGAGGCAGCCGACGATCGAGCGGACCATCTGGTGGCAGAACGCCGGGCCGGCGAGGGCGAGCTCGACGATGCCGTGGGGGTGACGACGCACGCGTAGCGCGTCGAGGCGGCGGGTGAGGTGCTGCTCGCCGGCGCGACGACAGAACGACGCGAAGTCGTGCTCGCCGAGGAGGTAGGCGCCCCCGGCCTCCATCGCCGCCTCGTCGAGCTGCGGGGGTCCGACGTGCCACGTCACGTGGCGCTCGAGGGGGTCGAGGGCCACCGCGTCGCAGAGGCGGTAGCGGTAGCGACGCTCGGTCGCGCCGAAGCGGGCGTGGAAGCCCTCGTCGACGACGCGAAGCCGCCACACGGCGATCTCCGGGCCGCACATCCCGTCGAGGGCGCCGCGCGCCCGGTCGAGGTCGGCGACGAGTCGGCAGTCGGCGGGGACGTCGACGTGGACGACCTGATGGCGGGCGTGCACGCCCTTGTCGGTCCGGCCCGCGACGCTGAGCTCGACGGGGATCCCCGCGAGCGTGGCGACGGCGGCGGTGAGCACACCCTCGACGGTGCGCAGGTCCCCGGCCTGGGCGGCGAACCCGTGGAAGCCGCCGCCGTCGTAGGCGAGGTCGATGCGGATCCGGACGCGGCCCTCGGCGGCGTCCACGTCAGCCGCGCGCGTCGTCCTCGTCGTCCGCCGACGCCTCCCCGGCGTCGTCGTCGGCGTCGTCCCCGGACAGGCGGGTCTCGACGTCGGCAGGGTCGACCTCCGGCGTCTCGGCGTCCTCGTCGCGCTCGGCCTCGACCGGCTCGGGGACCGCGTCCTCGGCCGGCTTCGTCGCCGTCGGGGCCGCGGGCGCCTCCGGCGCGGCGGTCGCGGTCGCTGCGGCGGCGGT
>SLNF01000100.1 GCA_007133145.1 Nitriliruptorales bacterium | reverse complement strand
GACCGCCCATGAGTCGAGAGCGACGTTCAACGGCGGTCCTCGCGGGCACGATCCGCGGCCCGCTCACGTTCGAGATACTCGGCGGGCTCATGCCCAGCGAAGCGTCCCTTCAGCGGTGGAGCATCACGACGACGACGTATGGCGACATGGTCACCCTCCCGCCAGAAGGTGACCTCATCGCCCGGCTCGAGACCAAGTTGGTCTCGCAGCTCCTTGGGGATGACAACCTGCCCTTTTGCCCCGACCCTGCAAGTCATACACGGAGGTAGTACCCGGTGCTGGCGGCCGGACGACCTCAGCGACCCGCCAACCCTCGTAGGCGTGAGGGGGTGCGCGCCGGCCCTACACTCGAGGGTCCATGGATCGCTCGTTCGGCCCGGTGCTCATCGTCCTCGGCGTCACCGCGATCCTCGTGGGGCTCGCCGCGAGCGCCGGGTGGCTGTCGTGGCTCGGCCGGCTGCCCGGGGACCTGCGCTTCGAGGGCCGCGGCGGCCGCGTCTACGTCCCGATCACGTCGATGATCCTCGTCTCGGTCGTGCTCACCGTGCTCGCGAACCTCTTCCTGCGTCGCTGAGCGGCACCGCCGATCTCCCGCTCGCGCCGAGGCCGGCGCGCGAGGCGACGCGCGGGAGCCGCGCGCGGGCGGCGCGTTCCCCGTGGGACACGCAGGAGCCGCGCTCGCCGACCGCGCTCGCGATCCCGCCCGTCGAGGGCGACGCACCCCGTCGCGCGCTGAGCCGTGCTTAGCCGCGCGAAGAAAAACTCAAGATCGCTGCATCCAGGTCGGGGTCGCGGCGCGTAGTACCGGGTGACAGCCCACCCGCCACACCGAAGGAGCTAGGACCATGCGGACCCGATTCACGGCGGCCCTCGTCGCCATCCTCGTGCTCGCGATCGCCGCGCCGGCGCTCGCCGACGCCCACGAGAGCCAGGTCACCGTCGTGCACGGCGTGCCCGACCTCACCGTCGACGTCTGGGTCAACGGTGACCCGTTCATCGAGGGCTTCGAGCCCGACACGATCACCGACGAGGAGACCCTGCCGGAGGACACCTACGAGATCGAGATCTACGCCGCCGGCAGCGACCCCGAGGAGGAGGATCCCGCGATCGCCGACTCCGTCGACCTGCCCGCCGGCGTCAACGCCTCGATCGTCGCCCACCTCGACGCCGACGGCGCGCCGACGCTGAGCGTCTTCGTCAACGACACCGACGAGATCGCCGACGGCGAGAGCCGCCTGACCGCCCGCCACGTCGCCGCCGCGCCGGCCACCGACGTCCGCGCCAACGAGGACCCGCTCTTCGAGGGCGTGGAGAACGGCGACGAGGGCACCGTCGACGTCCCCGCCGACACCTACGCCGCCGACGTCACCCTCGCCGGTGAGGACGACGCGGTCATCGGCCCGGTCGACCTCACCCTCGAGGCCGGCACCCACTACCTCGCCTACGCGGTGGGCTCCGCCGACGACGGCAACCTCGACCTCCTCGTCCAGACGATCGGCGGGCTCGCCGCCGCGGCCGACGCCGACGACGCCGATGATGCCGAGGACGACCCGCACAGCGTGCCCTCGGGCAGCGGCGGGCTCGCCTCCGACGGTGGCTTCGCCGCCTGGATGGCCCTCGCCCTCGCCGGTGGCGCGGCCCTGACCGTCGCCGGGGCGACCCGCGCGGTGCGCCAGCGCAACTAGCGACACCCGCGACACCCCGCCCGCGCCGGCCACCCCGGCTCGGGCGGGCACCGACACCACCCGAGGGGGGAGGGCGACCGCCCTCCCCTCTCGCGGTCCGACCGTCAGGCAGGATGGCCCCATGCGACGCTCCACGCTGGCGATGCTCCTCACCGGCCTCGCGCTCCTCGCGAGCGTGCCGCTCGCCCTCGCCTCCGACCAGCCCGCCGAGTTCGGCGACGCCCCCGCCGAGGAGGCCGGCGCGGGAGGGCCCGCGCTCGCCGCTGAGGAGGCGAGCCCCCACCTCGCCGAGACCGACGACGTCGACGACGAGGGCGACGAGGAGGCCGAGGAGACCCGTCCCGGCCCGCGCCTGCCAACCGACGTCGCGACCCGCTCGGCGCGCGTCGAGGACCTCCCGCCGACCGTCGCCCGCCCCACCCGCGTCGTCGTCGAGAGCCTCGGCATCGACGCGCCCGTCGACCAGGTGGCCACCGACGACGATGGGGCGATGGAGATCCCCGAGGACGTCGCCCGCGCCGGCTGGTTCCGCCGCGGGCCCGCGCCGGGCTCGCAGGAGGGCTCCTCGGTCCTCAGCGCCCACGTCGACAGCCGCACGCAGGGCAAGGGCGCGTTCTACCCGCTGCGCACCATCGCCGAGGGCGCGGAGGTCGTCGTCGAGGCCGCCGACGGTGCGGCGTTCACCTTCGAGGTCACGAGCCTCGTGCGCTACGGCAAGGACGACCTGCCGATCTCCGAGCTCTTCCGCCGCGACGGCGAGCACCAGCTCGTCCTCATCACCTGCGGCGGCGCCTTCGACCCCGCCACCGGCGAGTACGACGAGAACGTCGTCGCGATCGCCGAGCCGGTCGAGCGATGAACGCTGCGCGTCAGGCGTATCGTCACCGGCGTGCGGGTAGGGATGGCGCGTGTTGGTGTCCGGGGTCGTCTCACCGCCGTCGATCGCCCAGCGCTTCGCTGAGGGCGACGAGTCGGCGCTGCGCGAGGCCTTCGACGCCTGGGGAGGCCTCGTGCTCGCCCTCGCCCGCCGCACGCTGCGCAGCGAGGCCGACGCCGAGGACGTCGTCCAGCAGACCTTCGTCGACGCCTGGCGCGCCCGGCAGACCTTCGACCCTGACCGCGGCGAGCTGCCCGGCTGGCTCGTCGGCATCGCCCGGCGGCGCTGCATCGACCGGCTGCGCGCCGGCGAGCGCCAACCCGACCCCGTCGCCGACGTCGCCGACGACGCGCCCGCGCCCGACGAGATCGACGCGGTGGCCGACCGCCTCCTCGTCGCCACCGCGGTGGCCGAGCTCCCCGTCGCCCAGCGGCGGGTCCTCGAGCTCGCCTTCTGGGAGGGCTGCACCCACCACGACATCGCCGAGCGCCTGGGGTTGCCCCTCGGCACGGTGAAGAGCCACATCCGCCGCGGCCTCGAGCGGCTGCGCTCCCGACTCGAGAGGGAGGACGAGAGCCTTGCAGGAGCACCTGGAACAGGACAGCCTGGCGCTGCGCGCGCTCGGTGAGCCTGTCGGGGCTGCCGCCGAGGCTCACCTCGAGCAGTGCGAGGCCTGCCAGGCCGCCCTCTCCGAGCTCACCGCCGTCACCGTGCGCGCCGCGCGGGCGAGCGCCGAGGACCGCGACCTGCCGCCGGTGCCCGGCCACCTCTGGGAGGGCATCGCCGAGGGCGCCGGCCTCGCCGATGCCGCCCGCGACGACGAAGCCGCCCGCGGCGAGGCCACCCACGGCGACGAGGCCACTCACGACGAGGCCGCGCCCGGGGAAGACGCCGCCGAGGGACGCGCTGCGCACGGCGGCGCCGAGGTCATCCCGCTGCACCGCGGGACCCGCCGCGCCGGGCTCGGCGTGATCGCCGCGGGCATCATCGCCTTGGCCCTTGTCGGCGCGATCTCCCTGCTGCCGGTCGAGACGACCGAGGAGCCGACCGTCCGGGTGGCCACCGCCGAGCTCGACGCCCTCGACGAGCGCTCCGAGCCGGCGAGGGCGGTGCTCGCCGAGCGCGACGGCCGCCTCGTGCTCGCCTTCGACGAGCTGCGCCTGCCCGAGGCCGACGGCTACTACGAGCTGTGGCTCATCGACGCCGACGTCGACGGGATGGTCTCGCTCGGCCCGCTCACCGACGGCGAGACCGTCGCGCTGCCCGAGGGCCTCGACCCGGCCGAGTTCCCCATCGTCGACGTCTCCCTCGAGCCGTTCGACGGCGACCCGACCCACTCCGGCGACAGCCTCCTGCGCGGCGAGCTCGCCGGCCTCGACGCCGACGACCTGCCCGACGCCTGAGACCCATGAGGCCTTCGTCGCACT
>SLNF01000159.1 GCA_007133145.1 Nitriliruptorales bacterium | reverse complement strand
TCCTCGGGGTGAGGGGCGACAAGGACGTCGGCGGCATCGTCGACGCGCTCCTGCCCGCCGTCGACGAGGTCGTGGCCACCGAGGCGCCGACCGGGCGCAGCGCGCCGGCCGAGCGGCTCGCCAAGCTCTGCCGCCTCGCCGGGCGTGACGCCGGCGCCGAGGCCGACCTGCCCACCGCCCTGGCCGCGGCCCGCGAGCGCGCCGGTCCCGGCGACGTCGTGGTGGTGACCGGCTCGCTCTACCTCGTCGGCGCCGCCCGCGACGCCCTCGGCCTGCCGGTCGGCTAGCCGACCGCTCGCCGCCGCCGATCCGACCCCGCGCACGGCGGCGTCGCCACGTCTAGTATCGGCATTCGATGACGGACTCCGATATCGAGGTGGCGCGTGGCAGAGCGGGAGCACCGCGCGGAGGATGAGGCCACCACGACCCCGCCAGGCCCGTTCCAGCCCGCCTACGCCGAGCGCGCCGCGAGCTGGCCCGAGCTCATCGGCCTCTTCGTCAAGCTCGGGGTCGTCGCCTTCGGTGGCCCGGTCGCGCACATCGCGATGATGGACCGGGAGGTCGTCGAGCGTCGGCGGTGGGTCAGCCGTCAGCACTTCCTCGACCTCATCGCCGCGACGAACCTCCTGCCCGGGCCGAACTCGACGCAGATGACGATGCACATCGGCTACGTCCAGCGCGGCAACGCGGGGGTCTGGGCGGCGGGGATGGGCTTCATGCTGCCGGCAGCGGCGATCACCCTCGCGGTGACGTGGGCCTACGCCGAGCTACGGGACCTCGACGTCGTCGACGCGGTCTTCTACGGCATCCAGCCGGTCGTCGTCGCGGTCATCGTCCTCGCGATCACCCGGCTCGCCCCGACCGCCGCCGACGACGCGCGCACCCGCGGGGTCTTCGTCGCCGCGCTCGCGCTGGCCTGGCTCGGGCTCAACGAGCTCGTCGTCCTCGCCCTCGGCGCGCTCGCCGGTGCGGTGCTCTACGCCGCGTGGCGCCGGCCGCCCGGCGGTGCCGGTGGGCTGCTGCTCGGCACCTCGCCGTGGCTGCTCGGGGCGGCGCCGCAGCCCTCGCCCGACCCCGAGACCGTCGGCCAGCTCGCGTGGCTCTTCCTGAAGTTCGGCGTCACGCTCTTCGGGTCGGGCTACCTCCTCGTGGCCTACCTCCAGGCCGACCTCGTCGAACGCTACGGGCTGCTGTCGACCGCCCAGCTCCTCGAGGCGGTCGTCATCGGCGAGATGACCCCGGGGCCGCTGTTCACCACCTCGACGGCGGTGGGCTACCTCCTCGGCGGCCTCCCCGGGGCGGTCGTCGCCACGCTCGCGATCTTCCTGCCCTCGTTCTTCCTCGCGATGCTCCTCGGGCGGGTCATGCCGGCGGTCAAGCGCTCGGCCACCGCCGGCAAGGTCCTGCGGGGGCTGACCGCCGCGGTGCTCGGCGTCATGCTCGCCGTCGCCGTCGAGATCGGCCTGCGGGTCATCGTCGACGTGCCCACTGCGGTGCTCGCCGCCGCGGCCCTGCTCGCGCTGCTGCGCACCCGCCTCGGCGCCGTGGCCCTCATCCCCCTGGGCGGGCTCGCCGGCTACCTCGTCGTCACCATCGGCGGATGAGACCCGGAGAGGTGGTCTAGCCGTGGGCGCGTCCCCCTCGCTGCTGCGTGACGTCGAGCTCGCGTTCATGCGCATCCACGTCCTCCACCACGCCGCCGAGCACCCCGTCTACGGCCTGTGGATGCGCGAGGAGCTCGCCGAGCACGGCTACGACATCGCCGTCGGCACGCTCTACCCGATCCTCCACCAGCTCGAGGACGAGGGCTACCTCGCCAGCGAGGAGCGCCTCGAGGGCGGTCGGCGGCGCCGCTACTACGAGGCGACCGCGCAGGGCCGTGCGCTGCTCGCCGAGGTCCTCGTCAGGCTCGGCGAGCTCGCCGACGAGACGCTGCCGCCGCGGGAGCCCCGGCGGTGACCGGGCCTGCCCGCCAGGACGGGCCGGCGGCCGGCCGCGCGGCGTCCCCGCTGTTCGAGTTCACCGACGTCGTCGTGCGCCTCGGCGAGATCACCGCCCTCGACGGGGTGACCGTGGCGATCCCCGATGGCGGCGTCACCGCGATCGTCGGGCCGTCGGGGTCGGGCAAGAGCACCCTGCTGCGGCTGTGCAACCGCCTCGAGGTCGCCGAGCGCGGACGGATTGCGTACCGCGGCCGCCCCCTCGAGGAGCGTGACCCCCGGGCGCTGCGGCGCGAGGTCGGCATGGTCTTCCAGCAGCCGACGCTCGTCGCCGGCACCGTCGGCGACAACCTCGCCCTCGCCGACCCGGGTGCCGACGACGCCGTCCGGCGCGGGGCCCTCGCACGGGTCGCCCTCGACGCCGACCTGCTCACGCGCGATGCGGGGGCGCTCTCGGGTGGCGAGGCCCAGCGGGTCTGCCTCGCCCGGACGCTGCTGACCCGCCCCGCGGTGCTCCTGCTCGACGAGCCGACCGCTGCGCTCGACGCCGCCCCGACCCGCGCCTTCGAGCGCACGGTCGCGGCCCTGGCCGAGGACGGCATCCCCGCGCTGTGGGTCACCCACGACCTCCCCCAGCTGCGACGCGTCGCCGACGCCGTCGTCGTCCTCGACGCCGGCCGCGTCGTCGCCGCCTTCGGCGACGCCGCCGAGGCGGCCGGCCACGCCGCGCTCGTGCGCCTCCTCGAGCCGGAGGGCGATCATGGCCGGCGCTGACGTCGACGCCGTCGGCCTCGCGCTCTCGCTCACCCTCGTCGCGGTGGCCGTCGCCGTCTCGGCGTGGCGCGGTCTGCGCCTCGAGCGCTCGATCCTCTGGTCGGTGCTGCGCGCGCTGGTCCAGCTCCTCCTCGTCGGCGTGGCCCTCACGGTCGTCATCGACCCCGCCAGCCCGGTGGCGTGGTCGTGGCTGTGGGTGGGACTCATGCTGCTCTACGCCGCCGACGTCGTCCGCCGGCGTGCGCCCGAGGTCCCGCGCCTGTGGTCGCTGGCCCTCGCGGCCTTCGCGGTGACGACCGCGCTGAGCCTCGGGCTCGTCTTCGGGCTCGGGATCCTGCCCCAGGAGGGCCGCACCGTCGTGCCGCTCGCCGGGCTCATGATCGGCAACGCGATGAGCGCCACGGTCCTCGTCGCCCGGCGGTCGGTCGAGGAGGTCCGCGACAAGCGCCTCGAGGTCGAAGCGCGCGTCGCGCTCGGTCACGGCCGACGCGAGGCCGCCCGGCCCTACCTCGCGAGCGCCCTGCGCAGCGCGCTCGTGCCCCAGATCGAGACGACGAAGGCCGTGGGGCTCGTCTTCCTGCCCGGGGCGATGACCGGGCTCATCCTCGCCGGCGTCGACCCGCTCGACGCCGTCATGGTCCAGGCGGTCGTGATGTTCCTCGTCCTCGGGGCCGCGGCGAGCAACGCGACGGTCATCAGCCTCGGGCTCGTCACGCGCCTCTTCGCCCCCGACGACCGGCCGCTGCGCATCGCCCGTCCCCCCGACGCCTGACCGCGGCGCCGACGGCACCGGCGCTGTCCACACCCGCCGGCGGGCGGGGCGCGGGCCCGCGGGCATGCCCGCCTACGCTGCCCCGGGGCAGGACGTCGAGGAGGGAGGCGCGGGGGTGCGAGGCGAGCCGGCGACGCTCGCACGGCTCGACGACGAGACCGCGCCGGCGCGCTCTGACCTCGCCGCGGCCGCTGAGGACTACCGCCTGCGTCGCGCGACCCTGCTCGCCAACCCTGCCGACCTCGGTGTCGACCTGCCCGACCGTCTGCGCGACCTCGAGGCCGCGCTCGAGCGCCTCGCCGTCCCGTCCACCCTCGCCGGTGAGGTCGCCGAGGCGCTCCGCCTGGCCGACGGCCGTCTCCAGGGGCGCCCCGGCCGCCTCGGCGCGCTCGACGGTGCGCCCTCGGTGCTGCGCGACGCCGCGAACCGTCGGCGGCTCGCCGCCGCGCGTGACGACCTCGACGGCCGCATTGCCGCCCACGAGTCCGCGCTCGCCGAGCACCGGGCGGCCGGGCGGCG
>SLNF01000206.1 GCA_007133145.1 Nitriliruptorales bacterium | reverse complement strand
TCGGCGTGGCCGCCGGCAAGGGCAAGGGCCAGATCATCAAGCAGGGCGAGGTCCTCTTCACCGTCGCCGAGGAGGACATCGTCGAGACGCTCGTGCACTTCGCCCACGAGATGGCCGACGAGTTGCGGGAGGAGCGCGGCGAGGGCGCCCCCTCGGTCGTGGCCTGAGGTGACCGACGAGCTCGACGTCGCCGTCGACGCCGCCCGCGAGGGCGGCGCGATCGCCCTCGCGCACCGTCGGCACGGGGTCCTCGCGGAGTGGAAGGGTGTCGGCGACGTCGTGACCGCCGCCGACCGCGCGGTGCAGGAGACCATCGTGCGGGCCGTCAGTGAGGCCTTCGGCGGCGACGCGATCGTCGGCGAGGAGGGGGGCCCGGCCCCCGACGAGGCGCGCCTGCGCGGACGGCGCCGCTGGTACGTCGACCCGATCGACGGGACGACGAACTACCTCAAGGGGCGGCACTGGTGGGGGGTGTCGATCGCCTTCGTCGACGTCGACGACCGGCTCGCCGCCGGCGTCGTCCACCTGCCCGTGCTCGGTGAGACCTACGCCGCCCGGCGTGGAGGTGGCGCGTGGCGCGACGGTGAGCCGGTCCGCGTCTCGTCGGTGACCGACCTCGCCGAGGCGCTGTGCAGCTCGGGCTTCCCCGGTGCGGCGTCGATGCGCGAGGCGAGCGAGGGCAACCTCCCGATCTGGCAGCGGGTGATGCGCCGCGCGCTGTCGGTGCGCGCGACCGGAGCCGTCGCCCCCGACTGGTGCTCGGTGGCCTGCGGCCAGGCCGACGGCGCCTGGACGCTCGGGGTGGGGCGCTGGGACATCGCCGCGGGCACGATCATCGCCCGCGAGGCGGGTGCGCGGGTCACCGACCTCGACGGCGCCGAGCTCGATGGCCCCGCGACGAGCGGGGTGGTCGCGGCACCCGGCATCCACGACGCCCTGCTCGCACTCATCCGGGGTGAGGGGGGCTGAGTCGACGATGGCGCTGCTGAGCCCCGCCGAGGCCGACCTCTTCCTCGCCCAGCGGCACTTCGGCGTCCTCACGACGCTCAAGGCCGACGGTCGCCCGCAGCTGTCGAACGTCGCCTACGCCCTGCGCGACGGGCGCATCGTCGTCTCGGTGACCGACGACCGGGCCAAGACCGCCAACGTCGCGCGCGATCCGCGGGTGAGCCTGCACGTCACGAGCGAGGACTTCTGGACCTACCTCGTCGTCGAGGGCGAGGCCGAGCTGTCCCCGGTGTCGAGCACGCCCGGGGACGCAACGGGCCTCGCGCTGCTCGCGACCTACGAGGCCGTCCGCGGCGAGGCCCACCCCGACCCCGCGGAGTTCCTCGACGCGATGGTCGCCGAACGTCGGCGTGTCCTCTCCTTCGCTCCCGGATACCGCTACCCGCTGGCCTCCTAGCCGGCCTCGGAGCCCGGGATCGCCCATTGCCGGGGGCATCCCGGACTGCTACGTTCAGCTGTTGGACGGCCGAGCCGTGAGGCTCTGCCAGGCTGCGCGCGCGACGCCCGAGGCCGACGGCCCGCCGACGCGAAGCAGCCGCGAGAACCGATGGTCGGTCTGACAGTGGGCGTCGACGCCCACTTTTTCGTTCCGCCGCCGAGAGCCCGGGAGGTGAGCCGCCGTGGACGACCTCGAGGGACGCATCCGCGAGCTCGTCGAGCCGCTCGCTGAGCGGGCCGACGTCGACCTCGTCGCCGTCGAGGTCCGCGGCACCGGCCCGCGTCAGCTCGTGCGGGTGATGATCGACCGCAAGGGCGGCGTGACGATCGAGGAGTGCCGGGACCTCAGCGGTGCGCTGTCCGAGGCGCTCGACGCCGCTGATCCCATCCCGCAGCGCTACGCCCTCGAGGTCACCTCGCCCGGGGTCGACCACCCCCTCGAGGGCCAGCGTGCCTTCGACCGCGTCGAGGGCCGGACGGTGCGGATCCACTGCCGCCGGGATGGCGAGCCCGCCGAGCTGCGGGGCACGGTCACCGCCGCCGAGCCCGACGCCGTCGTCGTCGAGGTCGAGGGGCGCGCGCAGCGCGTGCCCTACGACACGATCGACAAGGCCGTCCAGACCCTGCCCTGGTAGGGCAACCGAGGAGGCACGCGCGTGAGAGTCGAGATCGAGGCGCTGAGGTCGATCGAGCGGGAGAAGGGGATCGACTTCGAGACCGTCGTGTCCTCGCTCGAGGGTGCGCTCGCGAGCGCCTACAAGCGTGCCGGTGGCCAGGCCGAGGAGGCCCGTGTCGTCATCGACCGCCTCGACGGCACGGTGACGGTCTACGCCCAGGAGCTCGATGACGACGGCAACGTCGTCGAGGAGTGGGAGGACCCCCCGAGCGACTTCGGCCGCATCGTCGCCCAGACCGCCAAGCAGGTCCTCATGCAGCGGCTGCGCGAGGCCGAGCGGGAGATGACCTACGGCGAGTACTCCGGCAAGGAGGGCGACCTCGTCAGTGGCACGGTGCAGATCCACGACCGCAACCTCGTCGTGCTCGACCTCGGCAACGCCGAGGCCATCCTGCCCGCCGCCGAGCAGGTCCCCACCGAGGAGTACCGCCACGGCATGCGGCTGCGCGCCTACATCGTCGAGGTGCGTCGCTCGATCAAGGGCGTGCAGATCGTCTGCAGCCGCACGCATCCCTCGCTCGTCGAGGCGCTGTTCACCCTCGAGGTGCCCGAGATCGCCGAGGGCATCGTCTCGCTCCGCGGCACCGCGCGAGAGGCGGGCCACCGCACGAAGATCGCCGTGGCCTCCTCCGACCCCGCCGTCGACCCCGTCGGTGCCTGCGTCGGCGCCCGGGGCAGCCGCGTGCTCGGTGTCGTCGAGGACCTCGGGGGCGAGAAGGTCGACATCATCCCCTACTCCTCCGAGCCCGCCGCCTACGTCGCCAACGCGCTGTCGCCGGCGAAGGTCAGCGAGGTCTACCTCTACCCGGAGGAGGAGCCACCGACCGCCCTCGTCATCGTGCCCGACTACCAGCTCTCCCTCGCCATCGGGCGCGAGGGGCAGAACGCGAGGCTCGCCGCGCGGCTGACCGGGTGGCGCATCGACATCAAGAACGAGACGCAGTTCGCCGAGGAGCAGGCGGCCTTCCAGGCCGCCTACGAGCGCGGCGAGGTCGACGAGTTCGGCGCACCGATCCCCGGCAAGGACGTCGACCTCGACGACGTCGCCGTGCCCCCGGCGGCGGTGGCCGACCCCGCCGCCGAGGTCGTCGTCGCCGAGGAGTTCCGCGACGAGTCGCAGGGGAAGGACCAAGAGCGGTAAGGTGGAGTCGCCAACCGGTCGAGCGACCGATCGCGTCGCGCACGCCCCCATCCGCACCTGCGTCGGTTGCCGCCGCCGCGCGGTGTCGTCGCAGTTGCTCCGGGTGATCCTGCGTGACGGGTTCGCGGTCGTCGACCAGCAGCCCCGGTCACCGGGCCGTGGGGCCTACGTCTGTCACGACGAGCGCTGCGCGCAGCGCGCGCTCCGTCACGACGGGGCGCCCCTGCGGCGCGCGCTGCGGGCCGACGCCGGCGTCGTCGTCGACGGCGAGGGATTGCGTGCGCGAGTGCGCGAGGCCCAACGCCGTGAGGGAGTGAGCACGTGAGCAAGGTTCGGATCTACGAGCTGGCCAAGGAGACGGGACTTCCGAACAAGGAAGTCATCCGCCGCCTGGCCGAGCTCGGCGTGGAGGCGAAGTCGCACTCCTCGACCGTCGAGGCGCCTGACGCCAAGCGCTTCCGTGACAGCCTCGGCAAGCTCGCCGAGGAGCGCCGCAAGGCCGAGGAGGAGCGGGCGCGCAGGGAGGCCGAGGAGTACGACCTCGCGGAGATCGGCAAGCCCGCAAGCGGGGCGAAGGCCCGTCGCGTGCTGCCGCCGCACCTGCGCAAGCAGGCCGAGGAGGCCGAGCAGGCCCCCAAGCCCGCCGAGCCCGCCCGGCGCTTCCGCCCGGCGACCCAGCCCTACCGGCCCGGGGACGCCCCAGGCGTGAGCGTCGGTGGCGAGGACGCGCCCGCCGAGGCGCCGG
>SLNF01000310.1 GCA_007133145.1 Nitriliruptorales bacterium | reverse complement strand
GGCGTCGATGACCTCCCAGACGTCGATGTCGAGCTCGTGGCTGAGCTGGGCGAGCTCGTTGACGAGGCCGATGTTCACCGCCCGGTAGGTGTTCTCGAGGAGCTTGGCCATCTCGGCGGCCCTCGCGCTGCCGACGCGGTGCACGCTCGGCACGATCCGGCAGTACGCCGCCTCGGCGACGTCCCCCGAGACCTCGGTGACCCCCCCGACGACCTTGGGGATCTCCCCGGTCGAGCGCTGGTTGCCGGGGTCGACGCGCTCGGGGCTGAAGGCGACGAAGACGTCGCGGTCGAGCTCGAGCCCGCCGTCGGTGGCGGCCGGCACGAGGATGTCGTCGGTCGTGCCCGGGTAGGTCGTCGACTCGAGCGAGACGAGCTGGCCGGGGCGCACGACCTCGCGCACCGTCTGCGCGGCGGCCTCGATGTAGCTCATGTCGGGTTGGCGGTTGCGCCCGAGCGGGCTCGGTACCGCGATGAAGAGCGTGTCGGCCTCGGCGAGCAGCGAGGCGTCGGCGGTGGGCACGAAGCCGGCCTCGAGGGCGCTCGCGAGCTCGTCGTCGCTCACGTCGCCGATGTGGCTGTCACCCCGGCGCAGCGCCGCGACGGTGTCGGCGTCGATGTCGAAGCCGATGCAGGGCAGGCCCCGCTGGGTCGCGGTCACGGCGAGCGGCAGGCCGACGTAGCCGAGGCCGATGACCCCTGCGGTCCAGGTCTCGTCACGGAAGGCGGCGGCGCGCGGGTGGGTCATGGCTCGGTCTCCGGGTCGACGCGGTGGGGTCCTCGGTCGTGGTCGTCACCGGCGGTGGGCACGGCGGCTGCCGGTTGCCCACGCGCGTCCCCGGTCGGCGGCGTGCCGGCGGCCTCAGCCGCGGTGGGCCCGTCGCTGGGGGGATCCCATGCCTCGGGGGCGGCGAGGTCGGAGGGGCTCGTGAGGAAGCCCGCGGCCCACGACAGGTGCATCGTCGTGTAGGCCAACGGCAGCCAGCGCTGGGCGACGGGGTCGAGGTCACGTCCCTCGGCGGCGGAGACGCCGAGCGTCGCCGTGGCATAGAGGGCCGGGGCGAGCCAGCCGATGCGGCGCCCGGCGAGGCCGAGCAGGACCCCGGCCACCAGCCCGAGCAACGTCACCGGGGGGACGGCCTGGCGCCAGGCCAGCGAGTCGGGGTGGCGGCGCACGACGACGCGGCGCCAGCGTCCGTAGTGGAAGTACTGGCGCGCGAGGGCGGGCAGCGAGGCGCGCGGGCGGTAGGTCACCTCGAGGTCGGGATGGAAGTAGACGACGCCGCCGTCGACGCGGATGCGGTGGTTGAGCTCGGCGTCCTGGGCACGCACGAGGGAGGGGTCGTAGAGGCCGATCCGCTCGAGGGTGTCGCGACGGAACACCCCGAGGTAGACGGTGTCGACGGGTCCGGGCGGCCCGCCGGTGTGGAAGCGCGCATCGCCGGTACCGAAGCGCGAGGTCATCGCCGTGGCCACCGCGCGGGTGAACGGGGTGTCGCCGACGGCGGCCATGACCCCGCCGACGTTGTCGGCGTCGGTCTCGGCAAGCAGCTCGACGGCGCGCGCGACGTAGCCCTCGGGCAGGACCGCATGGCCGTCGACGCGGACGACGACCTCCCCGGAGGTCGCCGAGATCGCGGCGTTGAGCCCCGCCGGCGTCGTGCCCTCGGGGTTGGCGACGACCCGCACCCTGTCGTCGCTGGCGGCGAGGTCGGCGGCGAGCCGCTCGGTGCCGTCGCTCGACGGTGCGACGGCGAGGCAGACCTCGAGCGGGCCGTCGTAGCGCTGGGCGAGCACCGCGCCGACGGACTCGCTGAGGTGGGCGGCCTCGTCGCGCACGGGCATGACGATCGCCACCGAGGGGGCCACGCCGGGGGATCGGCGGGAGCTCATCGCGCTAGAACCCGCAGGAGGCCGGTGGCTCCTGCGCCCCGACGTACTCCTCGTCGATGAACCGCGGCGGGGCGTCGACGCGCTCGTCGGCGTCCTCGTCGTCGGTGTCGCGGGGCTCGTCGGCCGCGTCGTCCTCCGTTGCCGACTCCTCGTCCTCGGCGACGCGCGCGTCGCTGTCCTCCGGGGGCGGGGCCACCTCGTCGGGGTCGGCCTCGGCACCGACGAGCAGCTCGATGTCCTCGAGCCCCTCGATGGCGAAGGCACCGATGTCCGGGAGGTAGGAGGCGAGCAGCTCGGCCTCGGCGGCGAGGTGCGGCGGGTGGCGGACCTCCCCGGCTCCGCGCACCGTCGCATCGGTGTTGTCGACGGCGGTGACGGTGAAGCCCTCCGCGCCGAGGGCCTCGCTGAAGGAGCCGGCGAGGCCACCGACGTCGCTCGTGTTGAGCACGGCGAAGGACGGCACGTCGGCGACCTCGACCTCGGGCCGGTCGGGCTCGGGGCTGTCGCTCTCGTCGGGCGCGAGGGCGCCGGCCTCGAAGGCCCGGTAGAGCTGCTGGGCCTGCGCCTCGTAGGGGATCTCGTAGGCGATCTCGTCGATCATCTGGAACTCCGCCGGCACCGTCCGCGCGACGACGTCGTCCCCGCCGAGCCCCTGGAGGCTGAAGGCGATGCGGCGCATCTTGTCGAGGGTGAGGTTCTGGTCGGTGGTCACCGCGCCCGCGGCGGTCTCGACGAGGGAGAACACCCGCGGGAGGTTGAGGACCGTCGACAGGCTCGCAGCCTCCTCGACGAGCTGGGTCACGAAGCGCTGCTGCCGGGCGATGCGCCCGTAGTCGGAGTCGTACTTGCGGGTGCGCACGAAGCCGAGGGCCTCGATGGCGGTGAGCTCGTGGCAGCCCGCCTCGAGGTGGAGGTTGGCCCGCCAGTCGTCGATCTCGTGCTCGAGGTAGACCGGCACGCCACCGACGACGTCGACGACGTCGAGGAAGCCGGCGAAGTCGACCTCGACGTAGTGGTCGATCTCGAGGCCGGACATCTCGGTGATCGTCTGCACGAGGCAGGAGGCCCCGCCGGCGCCCTGCAACTCGCCGATGTGGTATGCGGCGTTGATCTTGCCGCGTGTGCCGTCGCAGCGGGTGACCATGAGGTCGCGCGGGAACGAGAGGATGTGGACGTCGTCCCTCGTCGGGTCGACCCGCAGGAGCATGATCGTGTCGGTGCGGTCGCCGTCCTCCTCACCCGTGCCGAGCTCGGCCTGCTGCTCGGGGCTGAGGTTGTCGCGGCGGTCCGAGCCGACGACGAGGACGTGGAGGACGTCGGTGACCTCCTCGACCTCGATCTCGTCCTCGCCGTCGTCGTCGGCGGGCGCCTCGACGGGCTCGTCGTCGATCTCCCGGATGCCCTCGACCTCGACGGTCTCGAGGCTGCGTTGGCCGACGAGCAGGAGCGCACCGGCGGTCGCGGCCATCCCGAGACCGAAGACGAGGACGCCGGTGAGGACGATGAGGCCGACCCGCCCCGCGGTCCGCCGGCGGCTCGGTGCGGCGTGGCGTCCGCGCTTCGTCTGGCGCCGCCCGCGTGGGCCCGCCGGGGTGACGCGATGGGGCCGACCCCCCGCCGGGGGGCCTTCCGGAGGTTGCGACGGAGGAGGTGGCACCGGGTGGTGGCTCCGCTGGCTGATCCGCGTCGTACTCGGGCCGTGACCGCACCGCCTCCGGTCCGCGCCCTCGTCGCGAGCGCGTCACGACGGCCGCACCGTGGTGAGGTCGGAAGCCGACCTTAGCACTCCGGGCGCTTCCTCCCGAAGGTGGGGATCGGCCGATCGCCTACCCTGGGCCTGGGTGCGCGGCCCGCGACCGATGGGGGGCGAGGACATGGCACCGCCGGGAGGCGACCAGGAGGCGACGACCGCACGGGGGCTGCTGTCGGCCGCGCGGGCGCGCGGCGGGGACCGCCCCTACCTCACCTATCGCGACGTCGGCAGCGGTGAGCGCACGGAACTGGGGTACGCGACGTTCGAGAACTGGGCGAGCAAGGCCGCCGACGCCCTCGCCGGGGAGGGCGTCGAGCCCGGCGACGTCGTCGCCGTGGCGACGGCGGGCCATTGGAGCGGCGTCGTCACCGTGTGGGCCTGCGGGCTGCTCGGGGCGGGCG
>SLNF01000005.1 GCA_007133145.1 Nitriliruptorales bacterium | reverse complement strand
GGCGGCGGCCGGGTCCGCGGCCGGCGGCCGCCGCCGGCCGCCCGGTGGCCAGGCCGGTAGCATCGCCGGTGTCACCTTCGCCGCGAGGACTCGAGTACCCCTGCCGTGAGCTACCCGCTCGATCGCATCCGCAACTTCGCCATCATCGCCCACATCGACCATGGCAAGTCGACGCTGGCCGACCGCATGCTCCAGCGCACGGGCCTCGTCGAGCCGCGCATGTTCCGTGACCAGTACCTCGACCGCATGGACCTCGAGCGTGAGCGGGGGATCACGATCAAGGCCCAGGCCGTGCGGATGCCCTTCACGAGCGCCGACGGGCGGGAATACCTCCTCAACCTCATCGACACCCCTGGCCACGTCGACTTCGCCTACGAGGTCAGCCGCGCGATGAACGCCTGCGAGGGCGCGATCCTCCTCGTCGACGCCGCGCAGGGCATGGAGGCCCAGACGATCGCCAACCTCTACGTCGCGATCGAGGCCGGTCTCGAGGTCATCCCCGTCCTCAACAAGATCGACCTGCCCGCCGCCCGGCCCGCCGAGATCGCCGCCGAGATCGCCGCGCTGCTCGGCGACGATCCCGACGACATCCTCGCGGTGTCGGCCAAGACCGGCGACGGTGTCGAGGCGGTGCTCGAGCGCATCCTCGAGCGCGTCCCGCCGCCGACCACGCGCGACGACGGCTACACCCGCGCGCTCATCTTCGACTCGATCTACGACTCCTACCGTGGCGTCGTCGCCTACGTGCGGGTCGTCGACGGTGAGCTGCGCCCACGGCAGGAGGTCCAGCTCTGCGCGACGGGCTTCCACAACGAGATCGACGAGCTCGCCGTGCTCAGCCCCGAGCCGCGCCCGGTCGACCGGCTCGGTCCCGGCGAGGTCGGGTTCCTCACCGCGGCGATCAAGGAGGTCGACCAGGCCCGGGTCGGGGACACCGTCACCGGCCACGCCAGACCCGCCCCCGACCCGTTGCCCGGCTACCGTGAGCCCACGCCGATGGTCTTCAGCGGGCTCTACCCCGTCGACAGCGAGGACTTCCCCGACCTGCGCGACGCCCTCGACCGCCTGCGGCTCAACGACGCGAGCTTCACCTACGAGCCGGAGTCCTCCGCCGCGCTCGGCTTCGGGTTCCGGTGCGGTTTCCTCGGGCTGCTGCACATGGAGATCGTCTCCGAGCGCCTCGACCGCGAGTACGACATCCCGCTCGTGACCACCGCGCCCAACGTCGGCTACGAGGTCGACCTCGAGGAGCGCACGCGTCGCCCCGGCGAGGACCCGACCATCCGCGTGTCGAACCCCGCCGAGTTGCCCGACCCCTCCCGCGTCGCCGAGATCCGCGAGCCAGTCGTCTCGGCGATGATCATCACGCCGTCGGTCTACGTCGGCACGGTCATGCAGCTGTGCGAGCAGCGTCGCGGCCGGCTCGTCTCGATGGACTACATCACCGAGGAGCGCGTCGAGCTGCGCTACGAGTTGCCGTTGGCCGAGATCGTCTTCGACTTCTTCGACCGGCTGAAGTCAGGCACCCGCGGCTACGCCTCGCTCGACTACGAGCCCGCCGGGGTGGCCGTCGCCGACCTCGTGCGCGTCGACATCCTCCTCAACGGCGAGCCGGTCGACGCCTTCAGCGCCATCGTCCACCGCGAGAAGGCCTACGAGTACGGCAAGGCGATGGTCGGTCGGCTCAAGGAGCTCATCCCGCGGCAGATGTTCGACGTGCCGGTGCAGGCCGCGATCGGGGCGAAGATCATCGCGCGCGAGACGATCA
This sequence comes from Nitriliruptorales bacterium, assembly GCA_007133145.1. Taxonomy (GTDB): domain Bacteria; phylum Actinomycetota; class Nitriliruptoria; order Euzebyales; family Egibacteraceae; genus T1Sed10-49. The sequence goes on along the minus strand of SLNF01000005.1, from coordinate 2,287 downwards.
AGGCCCGTCGCAAGGACGTGCTCGCCAAGTGCTACGGCGGCGACGTCACCCGCAAGCGCAAGCTCCTCGAGAAGCAGAAGGAGGGCAAGCGCAAGATGAAGGCCGTCGGCGCCGTCGACATCCCGCAGGAGGCCTTCGTCGCCGCCCTCTCGGTGGGCCAGGACTGAGCGCACCGGTGCGTCCCGCGCTGAGTGCCGCCGAGCCTGCCGCCGACGCGCCCGCGCCGGGGGAGGGGGCCCGCCCGGCGCCCGCGCCGGGGATCTACGTCCACGTGCCCTTCTGCGCCCACCGCTGCGGCTACTGCAACTTCGCTGTCGCCGTCGGTGCCGACGTGGGCCTGCGTCGGCGCTACGTCGACGGGGTGCTCGCCCAGCTCGCCACCGTCGCCGAGGCCGGCCCCGGCGCCATCGCGCCGCGGCCCGCACCCTGCGTTGCCGGCCCCAGCTCGGCGTGGCCGGTCTTCGGCAGCGCCTTCGTCGGCGGGGGCACGCCGACGCTGCTCGACCCCGCCGACCTCGCCCGGCTGCTGTCCGGGCTCGGCGAGGCCCTCCCGCTGGCCACCGACGCCGAGGTCACCGTCGAGGCCAATCCCGAGACCGTCGACGAGGCGTCGTTGGCGGCGCTCGCCGCGGCGGGCTGCAACCGGGTGAGCATCGGCGCGCAGGCTTTCGAGCGGGCGACCCTCGCCTTCCTCGACCGCCGGCACGACCCCGAGGCGCCGGCGCGCGCGGTCGCCGCCGCCCGCTGCGCCGGCATGGCCTCGGTGAGCCTCGACCTCATCTACGGGGTGCCCGGGCAGAGCCCCGAGCAGTGGGAGGCCGGTCTCGACGCCGCCCTCGAGGCCGGCGCGGACCACCTCTCCTGCTACGCGCTCACGCTCGAGCGCAACACCCCCTACGCCAGGGCGGTGGCGCTCGACGGCGTCCCCGCCCCCGACGAGGACGTCGCCGCGGCGCGCATGGCCGCCGCCGACGAGCGCTTGCGTCGCGCGGGGCTGAGGCGCTACGAGGTCTCGAACTGGGCGCGCCCCGGCCACGAGAGCGTCCACAACCGGATGTACTGGCGCGGTGGCGACTACCTCGCGCTCGGCGCCGCTGCGCACGGGCACTGGCAGGGCCGCCGGTGGTGGAACCTCCGTCCAACCAGGCGCTACCTCGCCCGCGTCGAGGCGGGACGGTCGCCGATGGGCGGGCAGGAGATCCTCGACGAGCCCACGCGCCGCGCCGAGCGTCTCCTCCTCGGGCTGCGCACCGTCGAGGGCGTGGCCCGCGAGGAGGTCGGCCCGATCGACGAGGAGGCCGCCGCGGCGCTCGTCGTCAGTGGGCTGCTCGCCGACGACGGTGCGGTGCTGCGGATCACCGAGTCCGGTTGGGCGCTGGCCGACGGGCTCGCGGTGCGCCTCCTGCCGTGAGCGTTGCGGGCCCGGGGGGCGCCGGCGCCCCCTGCAAGGCCGCGGTGGCACGTGGTCGCGTCTGGATCGGGGGATCACGGCGGCCGCCGCCCGCAGGGGCCGCAGCCCAAGAACGATCCGCAGCGCCGGCGATCGCCTGCCACCCGAGACCGGGATCGCGGGCGAGCAGGCTCGCGGGAGGAGCCGCCCGACGCCGGGACGGCCGGGTGCGATCCGCCAGGCGGGCCCACCGAACAGCCAGAGCCGCCGTGACGCACCCGCGGTCTGTACGACGCCCTCCCGCGTGGCGTCCATGAGGTGGGAGACCGTCGTGGCGTTGAGGACACCCCCCGCCGGTGCGATCATCGTGGGGATGAGGGAAGGAGGTGCAGGCATGTCCGCTGTGGAGGGCCGTGACGCCCCCCCGGTGCTCGACGAGCGCAAGAGCGCGATCCTCACCGCGATCGTCCAGGGCTATGTGCGCGACGGCGAGCCCCTCAGCTCGAAGCGTGTCGTCGAGGAGTGGGGCCTCGAGGTCTCCACCGCCACGGTGCGCTCGGACATGGCTGCCCTCGAGGAGGCCGGGCTCATCGCCCAGCCGCACACCTCCGCCGGACGCGTGCCCACCGACGCCGGCTACCGCTACTTCGTCGACCAGCTCGCCGAGGCCGCCGAGCTCGGCCCCGCCCAGCGCGACGCCCTCGAGGGGCTGCTGCGCGAGGCCGCCGACCTCGAGGACCTCCTGCGCCGCGCCACGAGCGTGCTCTCGGGCCTGACCCGCGTCGCCGCGCTCGTCGCCGCGCCGCGCCTCGACCGCAGCCGGCTCAAGCACGTCGAGCTCGTCCAGCTCGGGCCGACCGCGGTGCTCGCGGTGCTCATCGCCGACACCGGCCGCGT
>SLNF01000103.1 GCA_007133145.1 Nitriliruptorales bacterium | reverse complement strand
TCGCGCTCATGCTCGAGGCCTTCGCCGAGCACTCCGAGCTGCGCGAGGTCTACTGGCGCAACTTCGTCGAGCCGCGGCGTCGGGCCTTCGGCGCGATCCTCGAGCGCGCCCAGCAGCGCGGCGAGCTCGGCGAGCACGTCGAGATCGACCTCCTCGTCGACGTCCTCGCCGGCAGCATCTTCTACCTCCTGCTCAACGCCGGTCCCGAGCCGCTGACCGAGCGCGTCGGGCGCATCCTCGACCTCCTGCTCGCCGGGGCGCAGCCCCCCGCTCAGCCGCCGTCCTGAGCGGGGCCCGCGGCGGCGAGGTGCCGCCGCATGAGCACGCGGGGGAACCCGCCGGAGACCGAACTCGTGTCCGCGGCCTTCGTGAAGCCCGCGCGCTCGAAGAGCCCGCGGGTGCCGACGTAGGCCATCGTCGTGTCGACGCGCGCGCCGGCGTTGTCGACGGGGTAGCCCTCGACGGCCGGGGCGCCACGGTCACGCGCGTAGGCGACCGCGCCCTCGAGCAGCGGCAGGCTGTGGCCGCGCCTGCGGTGGCCGGGACGCACCCGCAGGCACCAGATCGACCAGACCGGCAGGTCGTCGACGTGGGGGATCTTGCGCGAGCGCGCGAAGGGCAGCTCGGCGCGGGGCGCCACCGCCGCCCAGCCGACGACCTCGCCGTCGTCGTAGGCGAGGACCCCTGGCCCGTCCGCGGCGCCGCAGAGGCTCTGCACGTAGGCACCCCGCGCGGGGCCGAGCAGCTCACGGTTGCGCCCGGCGGCGAGCCGGTGGCTGAGGCACCAGCACACCGTGGCGTCGGGCCGCTTGGGCCCGAGGATGACCGCGAGGTCCGCGAAGCGCTCCGCCGTCGCCGCGACCACCGTGACGCCCATCACCGGCCCCCTCGCTCGGCGCCCCCGGGTCCTCGGTGCCCCCCGGGTCCTCGGTGCCCCCCGGGTCCTCGGTGCCCCCCGGGTCCTCGGTGCCCCCGAGTCCTCGCGACCCCCGGGTCGGGGCAGCGCTTCCCCGCGCGGCCCCCATGGCGGTATCATGCTTGCCGCGAAGGGGAGTAGCCCGCAAGCGACCCGGTCGACACGCTGGCCCGCGAGGGCCCGGCCGGGACGGCCCGCCGACACGGCGGGTGGGCGAGACCTTCGACACCGACGTATGCCGTCGGGGTCGAGGTCACCTCCGGTCCCCCTCTCCCCCGACGGGGAGAGGAGACCGCCACCGATGGACGCCTTCGCCCTCGCGCTCGCGGTGATCTTCATCGCTGAGCTCGGCGACAAGTCGCAGCTGTTGGCTTTCGCCCTCGCGACCCGCATCCGCACGAGCCTCGTCGTCATCGGCGTCGTCGCCGCCAACGTCACCACGCAGGCCGCGGCGGCCTTCGCCGGGGACCTCCTCGGCTCGGCGCTCGACGGCCCGGTCGTGGCCGTCGGCGCGGCGGTCCTCTTCCTCGTCTTCGCCGCGCTCGCGCTGCGCGGCGAGGAAGACGAGGCCCACGGCCCCGGGACGGCCACCGAGGGCAGGACTGCGCGCAGCGGCGCACTGCGCGGCGTCGCGACCGTCGCCGGCGCGGTGATCCTCGCCGAGGTCGGCGACAAGACGATGCTCGCGACGATGACGCTCGCGGCCCGCGACGGCTTCCTGCCCGTCTGGCTCGGCTCGACGCTCGGGATGACCCTCGCCGGCCTGCTGGGCGTGGCCGCCGGCCGCCTCGTCGGCGGGCGGCTGCCCGTGCGGGTCCTGCGCTACGCCAGCGCCGCGGTCTTCGCCGCCGTCGGGGTGTGGATCGCCGTCGACGCCCTCTGACCAAGGGGGACCGCACCGCCTCGACGACTTCGCCCCGGCCCGCGGCGACGGGGGACCCCATCGGTGGTGCCGACGTCACGGTGTCACACGTAGGGCGGGTCGTGCGTGGTGTGGTAGCGAGGAGCGGGACTGTGGTCGTCACCGCCGCGACGCTTGACGCGGTACATCGCGGCGTCGGCCTCGGCGAGCAGCCGGTCGGGGTTCGTGCTGTGATGGCCCAGGGCGGTGCCGACGCTCGCGGTGAGCCGCACGTCGGCGGCGCGCTCCGGCAGGTGCCCCTCGGCGCGCTTGATGGCCTCGAGGGTGCGGACGGCGAGCTCGTCGAGGCCGTCAGGGGTGATCGCCGGGGCGATGATGACGAACTCGTCGCCGGAGATACGCCCGACGGTATCGCCACGACGCACCACCGCCGTGAGCGACTCGGCCACCGCGGTGAGCACCGCGTCGCCGACGGCGTGGCCGTAGGTGTCGTTGATGGCCTTGAAGCCGTCGAGGTCGGCGAACACCACCCCGGTGAGATCAGCTTCTCGAGCGGCCGCGGCGAGCGCGAGGGCGAGCCGGTCGCCGATGAGCGTGCGGTTGGCCAGCCCGGTCAACGGGTCGTGCAGCGACTGGTGCCGCAGGTCACGCTCGGTCTCCAGTCGGCGCAGCCCCGAGGCCGCGATCGCCGCCACGGCGTCGAGGAACTGCTGGTCGACGGCGTCGAGCGCTCGCTCGGGCGGGGGGTCGCAGACGAGGCCGTGGGCCTGGTGCAGGGGCCATATCCGCGCCGCACCGACGCCGCTCTCGCCCGGCTCGCCCCACACGTTGGCGAGCCCGCGGCACGGCACGCCGATCGCCGTGCCAGCGGCGTCGGCAGCGCTGCGCACGAGCGCGTGGGGGGTGTCGACGTCCAAGCTCGTGCGACTGACCTCGGCCAGGGCCTGCTGGTGCTCGGCGCGTCGTCGCAGTTGCTCCGCCCGGCGCTCCAGGTGCTCGGCGTCGGCGTGCTGTTGGCGCAGCAGACGCGCGAGACGCCACAGCACGAGCAGCAGCAGCGCCGAGGCGGCCAGGCTCGTGAGTGGCTGCGCCGTGGTGGCGAGGGCCTGGTTGGTTAGCAGCGCAGCCGGGATGAGCAGGGCCACGGCGATGAACCCGAGCTGCACCCACGGGCGCCGCGACGACAACACCGGGCGCTCGACGGGCCGGCGCACCAGCGTGCCGATGGAGGGGTGCGCCAGCGCCGTCGCCGCCAGCAGGTACGCGGCTGCCCACCCCCGCAACACCGCGCTGCTCGCGGTGCCTCCCCCGAGGCTGTAGAGGGTGTCGGCGGCGAGGCTGACGACGGTCGTCAACAGCAGGAGCCACGCGGCCGGTAGCCGCTCCGCGCCGCTGAGCAGCAGCCGCACGGCCACGCCGACGGCCAGGGCCATCACGAGCGGCGGCGCCAGGGCCGTCGCCGCCTCGATCTCCGAGCCGACCGGGCCAAGGTGGGGCGAGAACAGCAACTCGGCGACGAGCATCGCCAGCGCGCCGGCCACGAGCAGACCCTCGAGCCAGCCATCGATCACGTGCCCTTGCGAACGCAGCGTCACGGCACGCAGCAACGCGCCGACGACGAGGAGGCTCGCGAGCAACGCCAGCAGCGCGAGGACCAGGGGCGCCGGCACGCCGAGCGCCGGCGCGAAGGGCTCGACGGCGATGCCGGTCCACGCCAGCGCCAGGAGGCTCACGCCGCCGCGAGCCAACCAGCGGGTCGGCCGATCGGTGACCCCCCAGTGGGCGAGCCCCCACCATGCCGCAGCGGTCGCCGCCCAGGCCGCGACCGCGACCGCAGGCGGACCCACCGCCTCGACCGAGACGAGCACGCCGACCCCCACGGCCACCCACCCGATCCAGACAGTCCACCGTCGCGCCACGACTGGCCTCCCGCCGGCCATTCTTCCCTGCGCTTCCCGCACTGGCCTCCCGCCGGCCATTCCTGCAGAACGATCGGAGAGCAACAACTTACTGACCGTTATGCACAGGTGATATCACACGCAGCGTCAATCGGCAATACGCCGCGTATACTACTTCTCTCCGTATTATAATAGTTACTTTCTGTCATCTCCGTTGAGGGCTCCGAAGGTCGCAACGCCCGCCGGGGCCTTGACAACGGCGGGTCGACGGAGTCGAGTGAGGATGGGTCGCACGTCGGAGGGGGACGCCGTGAGCACCGCGATACCGGTCGTGTACGTCCGTGGGTTCGCCGGGCGCACCTCGGGGATCGACGCTGCCGTCGACGATCCCTTCTACGGCTTCAACCGCGGGTCGGTGCACGTCCGGGTGGGGGGCTCCGGGCAGCCGCTGTTCCACCAGTTCGAGAGCCCCCTGCTGCGGCTCATGCTCGACCACGACTACGAGCTGGAGGTCCACGGCGGACAGCGCGCCTGGCTGGCCGAGCAACCCGACGGGCGGGTCGAGGCCCGTTCGATCTGGATCCACCGCTTCTACGACGTCTCCGCCACGACGTGGGGCGAGGACCCCGAGCGCTTCGAGCTCGAGTCCGCCGCCGAGGACCTCCTCGAGCTCATCACCTTGCTGCGCGCCAAGACCGGCGCGCCGAGGGTGCACCTCGTGGCGCACTCGATGGGCGGGCTGATCTGCCGCTGCCTGCTCCAGAAGATCATCCCCGAGCACCACGCCCGAGGCGACGGGCCGCCGGCCACCGAGCTGGTCGATCGGCTGTTCACCTACGCCACCCCCCACGGCGGCATCGCCTTCGACGTCGGCTTCGGGCTCCTTGAGCGCCTGCGCGACACCTTCGGGATCGCCGGAGCCGACATCTTCGGCCCCGACCGCATGCACGCCTACCTCACCCCCGGCGAGGCCGGCAGGCGCCCGGCTGGCTGGCGCGCGCAGGACCTGCCCGCCGAGGCGTTCCCCCCGCACCGCGTCTTCTGCCTCGTCGGCACCAACCCCGACGACTACGACGTCGCCTGGGGACTGTCGGCCAAGGCCGTCGGGGCGCGCAGCGACGGGCTCGTGCAGACCGACCGGGCAACGGTCACCGGCGCGCACAGCGCCTCGGTGCACCGCAGCCACAGCGGCCGCTACGGCATCGTCAACTCTGAGGAGGGCTACCAGAACCTCCGCCGCTTCCTCTTCGGCGACCTCGCCGTCGCCGCGCGCCTCACGGGCCTCGACCTACCCACCGGCGGCGACCTCGTCTGGCAGGCCGACGTCGAGCTCGCCATCCGCGGGCTGCCAGTGCTGCTGCACCAGCGCGTCGCCGCCCACCACTGCCCCGTCCCGCTGACCCAGCCCGACGGCAGCATCCCCGACGACGTGCCGCTGTTGGCCACCTTCCTCCTCACCGATCCCGCCGACCGGCCCGCCGACGCCGCCACCGCCCGCTACTCGCTGCACCTGCGCGTCTTCGCGCTGCGCGAGCGCCGCGGGGTCTTCGACTTCCGCGACCACCTCGAGCAGAACGCCGACGTCGAGGACCTCCTCGTCATCGACCTCGGCGCCCACGCCGGCGCGCTCGCCGCGTGGGCGGTCTGGAACTCCGAGCTCGCTGCCCCACTGCGCGACTACGCGCCCTCGGGCGCGCCGCTGGCCCACGAACCGGCCGACGACGGCGGCTGGGCGGTGACCATCCCCCTGCCGGCCACCGCGCGCGCGATCATCGGCGCCGAGGCGGCCATCCGCCTCGCGATCACCGACCGCAGCCGCCACAGCGCCGAGGACCTCGCCCAACCGGGACGGCGCTGAACGACCCGTCCCGCACGCCGAGGACACCTCGCCCCGCTAGCCGCCTTCGGCGGAGGCGCTGCCGGCCCTTCCCGGCCCCTGCAGCGGCGCGACCATCCCGGCGAGCGCGCCCACGACGGCAGCGAGCACCGTGGTGAACGCCTCCGGAGCGGACACGCCCGCGAGGATCATCCACGTCCAGGCGAGGATGCCGATGACGAGGTAGGCCGCCAGCGCGGAGACGATGATGAGGTACATCCACTCCTGAACGCTGCGCGGCCGATCGGTTGCTTGCGCTTCGGCGGGCATGCGGACCCCCTCCCGGCGACACGATGCGCGGTGGTCGCGTCGCCACGGTCTTGCGCCTCGGGGCACAGGGCGGACGCAGGGTCGCGCTGCCTGCCCCCGCCACGACGCTACCCAATGGCGGCGGCATTCGGGGACCCCCGGGCGAGGCGCGCGCCGCAGCGACCGACCCCGGAGACGCCCGGGAGGAGAGGTGGGTCACAGCCGTGACGTAGCGTCGCCGCAGCGGCGCCGTGTGAGGGCGCCACGGTCGACGGAGGCGCGATGATGCGCACGAGGTCGGAGCCGCCGGAGCACGGGCCCCGCATGGTGCTGTCCCTGGAGCCCGCGCAGGGCGGGCCGCCCGGCAGGCTCGTCGAGGCCGATGGCGAGGTGTGGCTCGTCACCGACGCGGGGGCCCGACCCGTCGGCGACGCCGACGTCACGACCCTGCTCGCCCGCCACGCCGACGCGCTCGTGCCCGACGGGCCCATCGAGCACGCCCGATCCGACCGCCTCGGGGGCAAGGCGCTCGCGGATCTCCTCGTGGCGGCCCTCGGCGCCGAGGCCTTCGGTGACGAGGCCGAGCCACGCATCAACGGAGGCCTCTTCGCTGCCTTCGGCCACCCGCAGATGAGCCTGTGGCCCCTCGACCCCGACGACGACCCCGACGTCGAGGTCGTCCTCGAGGTGTACTGGGACCTCCTCCGCGACGACCCTTCACCGGCCACGGGCAACCCCGGGGTCCTCACCCTGCTGCGCCACGGCAGGGACTACCTCGTGCTCGACCGGGCCGCGGAGGTCACCGAGACCACCCGCGCGGCTGACCCGCTGGCAGCACTCGGTGACCACGCCGAGCTCGCGGTGTCCGCCCAGACCCTGCGCATCGACAGCCCCTGGCTGCGCTGCGAGGGTGACCCCGCGGTCCGGCAGTTGCTCGACCGGTCCCCGTCCTGGTCGCCGGCGCGGGCGGTCTTCGTCAACGGCTGCCTGTGGGTCCGCGACGGCGACGGCTGGGGCCGCACGCACACCTCGGCGGCCGGGGCGACGCGCCGCCTGCCCGACATCACCGCGGTCATCGCGGTCGACTTCGGCACGTGGGACCCCCACAGCCCGCTGCGCGAGGCCCGGGCGATGCCCACGGGGGACGATCCGCCGCCGACGACAGCGAGCCCGGCGAGCAGCCTCGACTTCGTCGTCCTGCCCCCCGGAGCGGACAGCGACCTCGCCGAGACCACGCTCGAGACGGCGCTGAAGTCCGGCCTCGCCAACGAGACCCACCGGGCGCTCGTGGCCCGCATCGCCCTCGACGACGGCGCAGTGCGCTACGGCGTCGACGTCGCCTCGGCCGCCGCCGACGTCTGCCAGACCCTCGGCCTGCCCGGTTGGCTCGCCCTGTCGACGGACTTCCGCGGCAACCACGCGCTGCAGTGGCACCGCGCCGACCGCACCCCGGGCCGCGCGATCCCCGCGGCGATCGTCCAGGGCGAGCGACCGCTCACGCCCTTCGACCTCTACGACGCGTGAGCCCCGCGACGTCGCCGAGGCGGGACCTCGGCCACGGCCGCCCGGGCAGCGCAGCGGTCGGACACTGGTGGCTCGGCGCGGCCGGGGGCACGCTCCGTCGAGGCCCCGCCTGGGCATGGGCGGGCGAGCGTGCCGTGCGCCGAGGCGCGGACGGGAGGGGCGATGCGAGGCACCGGAGGGTTGCCAGGCGCCGGCGAGGCCTGCGGCCACGCCGTGACGCTCGTGTGGCTGCCGCTTGGCGCCGGGCAGCCGATCGTCGAACGCTCCGGACGGGCCTACGAACGCCTCTGCGCCTGGCGCGACGCGCGCGCACCGCGCGACCTCTACCACGCAGCGCTCGAGGTCGCGACGCCGGGGGCGCGCTACGCGATCGAGCTCGCCCCCGTCCCTGACCGCAACGGCCGCACCCGAGGGGTCGTCTGCGAGGGCGCGGTCGGCAGCCGCTGGCTCGGCGGCCTGCGTTGGTTCCGCTACGAGCTGCGCTGTTGGCGCGACGGGGTCATCCCCGACCGCGCCCTTGCCGCCGCGGACCCCCGACGGCTCACCGAGGAGCCCGCCGCGGTCACCCACCTCCTCCGGCTCCTGCCGGCGGTGCCACATCCGGTCTGGGGTCGTGACGAGCTCGGGCTCGGTGAGATGTGGAACTCGAACTCCGCGGTGTCGTGGCTCCTGGCCACCAGCGACCTGTTGACCCCCAGCACCCGCCCTCCACAGGGTGGCCGCGCCCCGGGCTGGGACGCCGGCGTCGCGCTCGCGGTCCGCAGGGCAACGAGGCACCGTTGTTGACGGGTCGCGCCCGCCGGCGCGGTCGGCCCGGTGCGCACGCGTGCCTGCGCCGTTCGGGCCGACTCCCCAGCCGCGGGGGCACCCGGTCGGCCCGCGAGGGTCAGCGGGCAGCAGCGCCCGTGCCGTTCGGACCCCAGGAGAGGACGCCGAGGATGGAGCAGAGCCAGGATCGCTTCCGGACACTCGAAGAGGCCGTCGCCGAGCCTCGCAAGCACCGCGACATGGCGCTCGCGCTCGAGCCCATGCCCAACTACCGCGAGACCCCCGACGGGCCCCACGGCCAGCCGATCGAGTTCTGGGCGGCCTGGGACCTCGCTGACCGTCCCCGCCGGATCGCCCTGCTCGTCGACGACTGCCAGGAGGAGTACCGCCCCTACGCCGGCGGCATCCTGCCGAACGTCGAGCGCCTCGTGGAGGCGTTCCGCGCCGCGCGGGCCGAGAGCGCCGGTGTGGCCATCGCCTGGAGCGCATGGAGCCGGATGTTCGACGACGGCATCGCCAACGCCATGGACCGCTGGTACGGCCCACGGGGGCTGCGCCCCGAGCAGCCCGAGAACGCCGCCTACGTCTTCACCGGCGCGGCGGGGCTGGAGCCGCTCGCGGAGATCGCCCCGACCGCGCAGGAGCGCGCCGACGGCTGGTTCTACCTCGGCCAGCACCTCGACATGTTCTGGACCTTCGACGACGAGGGCGGCTCCTACCTCGACGGCAAGCTCACGGTCCTCGACATCGACACGATCGTCATCGTCGGGCTCTGGACCGACGAGTGCGTGCTGGCCACGGCCTACGCGGGCAACTCGCGCGGCTACGACGTCGTCGTCGTGGGCGACGCCGTCGCCACCGCCACGTCGCACCACGAGGCCGCGCTCACCGTCGCCAACGGCACCGTCGCCAACGTGCTGTCCACCGAGGAGGTGCTCGGCTACCTCGAGCACGACTTCGTCACCGGAGAACCGGGCGCGGTCAAGGGCACCACCCACCCCGACGGCCGCAAGGAGGGCTGACGGCAGCCACGGGGGGCACGTAGGCTCCCGCTGTGGCCGGGCAGACTCTGCGGGCAAGCGGGCGTCGCCACCAGACCTTCACGGTGGCGCTCGTCACGGTGCTCGTCGTCGCCGTGACGCTGCTCGCCGACCTCCCCCGTCTCGCGAGCGCCGAGGACCAGCCGGCCACGGTGCACACCCCCTGGCCCGCCCCCGGGGCGCTCGTGCCGGCCGGCGAGGCCGAGCTCGGCGCCTACCTGGCCAGCGCCACGGGCGTCGAGCGCGTCGAGATCACCCTCGGCGGCGAGCCCACCGACGAGGTGCGCCGGGGCCCGACCGAGCCGGGGCTGGGCACGCCGGTGCACGTCCCCGTCGAGCTCTCGCCCGGCACACACGCCGTGGGGGTGGCCTTCACCGACGCCGAGGGGCGGGCGGCCTCCCGCACCTGGGAGGTGACGGCCACGGCGCGCTCGCCGCGCCGGCTGGCCGGCGACGAACGGGTGGGCACCGCCGTGGTGATCGCCGCCGACGCCTTCCCCGAGCCCGCGAGCGCCGACGCCGCGGTGCTCGCCCGCGCCGACGACTTCGCCGACGCGCTCACCGGCGCCCCGCTTGCCGCCGCCGTCGACGGCCCGCTGCTGCTTGCCCGCCGTGACGGCCTTCCCGACGCCACCGCGGCGGAGCTCGAGCGCGTGCTCCCCGATGGCGCCACCGTGCACCTGCTCGGTGGGCCCGCCGCACTCGGCGAGGAGGTGGCCGACGCCGTGGCAGCCCTCGGGTTCGAGCCGGTGCGTCACGCGGGAGCGGACCGCATCGCCACCGCCGCGGAGGTCGCCCGGTTGCTGCCACCCGCCGAGGAGGCCCTCATCGCCTCGGCCGCGGGCTTTCCCGATGCCCTGGCGGCCTCGGTGCCCGCCGCCCGCGACGGCCTTCCGGTGCTGCTCACCGCCCCGGACGACCTGCCCGAGGCCACCACCCGGGTCCTCGGCGAGCTCGGGACGTCCCGCGCCACGGTGATCGGCGGGCCCGCCGCGGTCAGCGACGCAGTCGTCGGCGCGCTCGCCGCCGGGCTCGACGAGGTCGAGCGACTCGGCGGGCCCGACCGCTACGCCACGGCGGTGGCCGTGCTCGAGGCGCGGCACCCCGACGCCTCGGTGGTCTCGTTGGCGAGCGGCAGCACCTTCCCCGATGCGCTCGCCGGTGCACCGCATGCGGCGGCGCGGGGGCAGCCGCTGCTGCTCACCGCCCCCGACGCGCTCTCGGCGCCGACCGCGGAGGCCTTGCGGGCGCATCGTCCCGAGCGCCTCGACGTCTACGGCGGGCCCGCGGCGGTTGCCGCCTCGGTGGTCGACGCCGGGATCTCCGCGGCCGAGGACGGGTCCAGCGCACCGCGGGTCACCGGCGGCTGGCCCACCGCGGGCACAACGGTCTCGAGCCTCCCGCCGATGCGGCTCGAGACCGACCGCCCCCTCAGTCCGCGCCGCTCCAGCCTGCACGTCGAGCTCGCGGGGGTCGAGGTCCGCGGCGAGTCGGTGCTCGACGAGGACGGCACCGGACTCGTGTTCCACCCGACGGGCGACCACGTCGAGCCGGCCCCGGACCTCGCTCATCCCCTGCGCCTGACCGCCGCGCTCGTCGACCTCGACAACCGCCGCAGCCACCACGTCGTCGAGGTCGGCTACCTGCGTCCGGATCCGCACTTCTCCACCGCCCCGCCGGTGGAGCTGCTCCTGCCGTCGCGCGGCGTCGAGATGATCGGCTACCACGAGGCCTTCCACCACGGCGCGCAGCAGCAGCACCCCCGCGCGACGGCCACGCCGACGGTGACCCTGCCGTCCCGCGGCCGCGCGACGGGCTCCCGCACCGCCGCCGACGTCGTCGCCGATCCCGCCGAGGAGGCGCTCGCGCCGGCCACTGGCAGGGTGGTCCGCGCCGGGACCTACCGTCTGTACTGCGCCTACCCCGACGCGTTCGTCGTCATCGAACCCGACGCCCGCCCCGGCTGGGAGGTCAAGGTGCTGCACGTCCATGGGCTGCGCGTCGAGGTCGGCGACCGGGTCGTCGCCGGGCAGACGGTGATCGCCGACGGCCCCCGACCCCTGCCGTTCACCTCACAGGTCGATCGCTACTCCAGCGCCCGAAACTGGCCGCACCTGCACGTCGAGGTCGTCGACCCCTCGGTGCCGACGCCCCCGGGCAGCAGCTGCTGAGCGCCCGTGCCCGGCACTGCGGCGACGGCCCACGTCGCGCGCCGCGACGGGGCAGGACGGGCGAGCGCCACCGCAGGTCGACCCCGACCTCGAGGGCGAGGCCGCGCCGGACGGCCTCGCTGCGTGAGCGCCCGGTGGCCTCGAGCTCCGCGAGGGCTCGGCGGTCGGCAACCCTGCTCAGGACGGGTCGGCGATGACGCAGGTGAGCTCGTGCTTGTTCTGCGAGAGGTGCCACAGCTGGGCACCGGGCAGCGCCGCGAAGCGCTCGGCGACGTCATGGTCGGTCGCGCCCTGGAACTTCACCGTGCAGACGAGGTTGCGCACGACCCCGGTGGCGAGCCAGCGCGTCACGAGGCCCAGGAGGCGCTGGGGGTAGGCGACGAGGTCGCTGCACCACCAGTCGACGGCGCCGACCTCGGCGGGGTCGACGGCGAACGCCGAGCCCTGCCGCCAGGTGACGTTGCCGAGCGCCCCGACCTCGGGCGCGGGCGGCGCGCGGTCGACCGCGAGGACCTCCGCGCCGGTGCGCGCGAGCAGCCACGTCCAGCCCCCCGGCGCGGCGCCGAGGTCGAGGCAACGCTCACCGGCAGCCGGCCAGCGGCGCAGCCGCGCGAACGTCTCCCACAGCTTGAGGTAGGCGCGGCTCGGCGGCCCTTGCCGGTCCTCGGCGAAGCGCGCGACCCCGTTGACGAACGGGCTCGAGCAGTCGGTGGCCGCGAGCAGGAGGTCGCGCTCGAGGAGCGTCCACGAGCCCAGCGGCGCCTCGGGCGCGACCTCGCCGAGCTCGAGGGGCCGCGCGGCGACGTGGGGGAGCTGCTCGGCGACGAGCCGTGCCCGACCGCGGTGCTCAGGAGCGTAGACCGCCCAGTTGCGCTGGCGCCCTCGCAGCTCCCTGGCGGCGTGCCCGATCGAGGACACCGCGATCCGCTCGGCGCCTCGCCAGATGTTCGCCGCCCACGCGGCCTCGACCGGCGGGCCCTCGCCGACCCGCAGCCGACCGTGCCGCAGCGCCACCGCGACGCCGGCGCGGGCGAGCTCGGCGTCGAGCTCGGCCTCGAAGCCCTCCGCGGCGAGGTAGGCCGTGGCCATCCGCGCTGTCCCTCCCGGTCCACCGTCACGCTGCCCGCGACCGCGCGTCCCGGGCCCCGGCCATCCTGCCCGCCTGGCGAGGGGCGGCGCGAGCTCCGGGCGCCGGCGGCCCGGACCCCTCGTAGCCTGGGCCACCGAGGCGACGGACCGACGGTGGGAAGGCAGGCGTTGACCGGGAGCTCGGACACGGCGACCGTCGCGGTGCGGCCCCACGCCGGGAGGGCGTTCGGCTTCGGCGTGCCCATCGGCACGCTCGGTGGGCTCATCGGTCTGGGTGGGGCGGAGTTCCGGCTGCCGGTCCTCACCGGCGTGTTCGGCTACCCCCCACGCTCGGCGGTCGCGCTCAACCTCGCGATCAGTCTCATCACCGTCTCGGCCGCGCTCACGGTGCGCACGGTCACCCTCGACCTCACCCCCGTCGTCGCCCTGCTGCCAGTCGCCGCCGCGATCGCGCTCGGCGCGGTGGCCTCCGCCTACCTCGGCGTCGGCTGGGTCCACCGGGTCCCCGAGGTGCAGCTGCGCCGCACCATCCTCGTGCTGCTGCTCGCCATCGGCGTCGGCTTGATCCTCGAGGCGTTCGCGCCGGGCGAGGCCACCGGGCTGCTGCCCGAGCCGGGACCGACCACGCTGCTCGTCGCCGTGGTCTGCGGGCTCGCGATCGGGCTCATCAGCAGCCTGCTCGGGGTGGCCGGCGGCGAGGTGATCATCCCCACGCTGCTCTTCGTCTTCGGCGCCGACATCGTCGCCGCGGGCACCGCGAGCCTGCTCATCAGCCTGCCGACGGTCGCCGTCGGCGTCGCCCGCCACACCCGAAGGGCCGCCTTCGCCGACCGCGTCGACCGCCGTCGCATGATCGCGCCGATGGGCGCCGGCTCGGTGCTCGGCGCGATCATCGGCGGACTGCTCGTGGGCCTCGCGCCCCAGGACGCGATCAAGCTCGTGCTCGGCGTCATCCTCATCGCCTCGGCGCTGCGGGTGTTCCGTCACTGACCAGCCGGCTGGCCGCACGCCACCCTTCGGGTCGGCGGGGGGCGCGCCGCTGCGGCCCAGCGACGGCGCTCACCGGGCGCGGGCAGCGCCGGTGACCCGGAGGCCGACGGCGTCGCCCCGCCGGCGGCGGTTGAGGAGCCCACCCAGGAGGTCGAAGGCCCGCGCCTGCCAGCCATAGCGCCGACGCAGCTGGGCGAAGACCTCCCGGCCCTGCCCGTCGAGCACCTCGGCGGTCGCGGCGATCTCCTCGCCGTGGACGCGGCCGCGGGCGTCGCAGGCGGCGACGGCGCAGGCGGGGTTGCGCCTCAGGCGCTTGACCTTGCCGGAGGACGCCTCGGTGTAGACGAGGACCGCGCCGTCGGGTTGGGGCACGAACCACACCGGGGTCGGCACCCCCTCCCCGCTCGCGCGGAAGGTCGTGAGCGAGACGTACCGCTCGTCGCCGAGCGCGTCGGCGAGGTTGGGCTCGGCCATCGCAACGGGACCTTTCCGGGGGACTCGCGGCTGGGCTGGGAGCCGCACGGTAGCGGCACGGGTCGGCCGACCCCGTCCCCGCGTCTAGGCTCGCCGCCTCGAGCCGACGACGAAGGAGGTCCCGTGAGGCGTCGACGCCTCGTCCTGCTCGGCGCGGTCGCCGTCGTCGCCCTCCTCGCCGGCGCGCTCGTGCGCTCCCTCGGCCCGATCGCGCCGGTCGCCACCGGCTACGCCGCGAAGACCGTCTGCTCGGCGACGTTCCTGTCGGGCCGCAGCGTCGACGACGCCCTCGCCGACCTGCCCGACAACCCGCTCGTGCCGTTCCTGCGCACCTCACGCGACGCCGCCGAGGGCAGCGTCACCACGACGCTGCTCGGCGCCTGGGGCTCCACCGCCTACGTCTCCGCCTACGGCTGCACGCTCGCCGACGCCCCGCCGGACCTGCCGCCCCTCCCCGACGTCGAGGCGGCCGGCGAGCCCGCGACCCCGTGGCCGGACGGCAGCGGCGCCGCGACAGCACCCGACGGGGTCCAGCGCGACGTGCTCGACGCCGCGGTCGACGGGGCGTTCGTCGAGGACGACCCCCAGGGTCAGGCGCGCAACACCCGCGCGGTGGTCGTCGCCCACGACGGGCAACTCGTCGCCGAGCGCTACGCCGAGGGGTTCGACGCCGACACGCCGCTGCTCGGCTGGTCGATGGCGAAGTCGGTCGCCAACGCCATCGTCGGCCGCCTTGTCCACGAAGGCCTCCTCGACGTCAGCGACGACGACCTGCTGCCGCAGTGGGCCGACGACGACCGCGCGGCGATCACCGTCGAGCACCTGCTGTCGATGACCGACGGGCTCGCCTTCGAGGAGGTCTACGACCCCGACACCGACGCGACCCGGATGCTCTTCCGGCCGGGCAGCGCCGGCGGCTACGCCGCCGACCAGCCGCTCGTGGCCGAGCCGGGCACCCGGTGGGCCTACTCGTCGGGCACGACGAACATCCTCTGCGACGTCGCCCAGGCCGCGAGCGGCTCCGGACCCGAGCTCGCCGACGAGCTCGTGTTCGGCCCGCTCGGGCTGCGCTCGGCGGTGCTCGAGGCCGACGCC